>CAZJWP010000013.1:0-29795 GCA_964549745.1 uncultured bacterium
ATTAAATATTCCACTTAATTCCAATACCCTGCGCCCAACCTCCGGGCCCGTAAAAATATCCCCCGGCCGATATTTGCATTTGTTGATGCTTGAAGGAAAACCCCAAACCTGTATCGGACAAGAGGTCCCTGAATTGACCCTGTTGCAAACTTTGGTCCATTCGATTGGAAGAAGTTCCGATCATAAACTGAAAGTTTGGCGCGACCTGAAAAACACCACCCAGGCCTACCTGGTATGTTCCGGATTCTATCCGTCCATCCACGTATAAATCCAAAGGCAGGTGTTTCAAAGAGCGACAAACCGTGATTTCGACCCGTCTATTCAACGCCCCCTGTGAAGTGGATTCTTGCAACCAGCCCAGGTTCTGAACGGCCAGGCCGATTCTTGTCTGTGAAGAATCCAGGCGGATCATGGCGCTTGCTGTAACCATGACAGCGCTAAAGGAAACATTTTCGATAGAACTGGTCATGTAACCGGAGGATATACCCCAGGATGTTTGTCCGCTTGGACTTATCCCGGATGTTGCAGCCTGAATCCAGGTTTCGTAGGCTCCAAAATCAGATGTCGCATTGCCTTGTTCATCGTACCCGGAAAAGCGGCCATAATCCAGGAATCTAAATGACATAGCCGAGAGACGATGACCTTCGCCCGGATACCAGGCGGACCGGAAGGCATGAATTCCATCGGGATAATTCAAAGCCGTGGTTTCGAAACCGCGATTTTGTCCGGCCAGTCCCGCCGGATTGAACCGTTCGTCTTCTCCGGAATAAAACAATCCGCCTCCGGCCAGTGAAAGCGCCGAAATTCCGTACCACTGATCCAAGGCGGGTGGATTGGCGGCAAAAACCTGTGAAAAAAGCAACAGGATAGGACCGATTAACGCGTGCTTCAGAAAATGCATATTGTGCTCAAACGATAAATTAATGCCCCGGTTCCTTTATAAAAGTGACACCGGATCGACGTCAAATATAAAACGGGTTCCGGGAAATTGCTGTTTTTGCTTTTGGATAAAATCCCGGACCGAGTTCAAATATCGATGCAAATACCCTGCATTGGGATCCTTCTCTTTTTTCGACTTAAACACAAACTGGATCCGGTACCGGTCCCGGACTTTATTCCGATAACATTCAACCGGTCCCAAACTCTCCACAAATCGCGCACGCGGCAAATGTTTACGGAGCGTCTCCCCCTGCTGCTGCAGGCGAAGCGCATCCACACCGGTCAGCTCCAGCCGCGCCAGCCAACTGAATGGGGGATAACTCAGTGTTTTCCGCTCCGCTAAAAGTTGGTTGTAGTACATTTTTAAATCAAGGTGAGTGGCGTGGTGAACCGCCGGATTGTCCGGGCTGTAAGATTGGACAACCACTTCTCCCGCCAGCGAACCTCTGCCCGATCGTCCCGCGGCCTGGTAAAGTAACTGAAATACCCGTTCACCGGCTCGAAAGTCCGGCAGGTAAAGTCCCAAATCCGCATTGATTACACCCACCAAAGTTGCTTTTTCAAAATCCAGTCCCTTGGCAATCATTTGCGTTCCTAATAAAATATCAATCTCACCCCTGGAAAAAGCGCTTAAAGATCGAACCAGGTAACCCTGTTTTCGGGACGTATCCAAATCCAATCGCGTGAGCCGCGCCTGTGGAAATGTCTCCTGAATAAATGCTTCGATTTTCTGCGTCCCGGTTCCCTGGAGATAGAGGGAAGGGCCGGCACAAGAGGGACACACCTCCGGAATCTGCGTTTGGGTGTAGCCGCAAATATGACATTCCAATCGTTCGCCCACTTTGTGATACACCAGCGTTACCTGGCAATGGGGACATTCCATCACATGACCGCAGTCCCGGCATTTCAGAATTGGGGCAAAGCCGCGGCGATTTTGCAATAAAATGGCCTGTTCGCCTTTTTCAAGGCGATGCTCAATGGCCCGGATCATGGTTCCGGAAAGGATTTGTCCGGTTTTCCCCGTCTCGTCCTTTTCGGTATTCATATCCACCATGGTTACTTTGGGGAATTTGGCGCCGGTGGCTCGTTCGGTGAGCGTCAGGTAATGCAGTTTGTTGTGGATTTGATTATAATAGCTTTCCAGACTGGGCGTGGCGCTGGCCAGGACCACCACGGCTCCCGATTCGCGGCCGCGAACCAGGGCCACTTCCCGGGCATGATACCGCGGTGCCGGTGATTCCTGTTTATAAGCATGTTCCTGCTCTTCATCAATAACGATGAGTCCGGGATTTTTCACCGGTGTGAAAACAGCGCTCCTGGCGCCAATGATCACGGTGTAAACTCCCTGGCAAATGCGTTTCCAGGTCCAGGCGCGAACGGCCGGTTTGAGTCCCGAATGCCAAAGCGCCGCCTGTTGCCCAAACTCAGCGCGAAACCGACCTGCTATTTGCGAGGCCAGTGCAATCTCCGGAACCATGATCAACGCCGTTCTGTTTTGAGCCAGACATCGGCGAGTCATTTCCACATAGATTTCAGTCTTTCCGCTCCCGGTGACACCGTGAAGTAAATAGCCCTTGAATTTGTGGGAATTCAAGCCTCTTGTCAGGGATTGAATTGCTTTTTGCTGTTCTCTGGTATGAACGATATCCGGTGTGGAAACAGGAAGTTCCGTATCGGTAATACGGTCCGGGATACGCGGTACCCGGCGGAGTGCGGCAAACCCCTTTTTCTCCAATGCCCGGCATGCGTTCAGAGCGCTTTTTGAAATCGACGCTAATTCCTTTACCGCCATTCCGGACGGTTCATCCGTGAGTTTATCCAGAATTGCCGCCTGAACAGGAGCCTTTTGGATTAGAGTTTCCTTTTCTTGCGAAGAAATTGTACCGGCAGCCTGAATCCAATATTCCTTTGGCGGTTCGTATGATTCAGTAAAAGTAGCGGGCAAAGCAGCACGGGCAACCTGACCCAGGGGCGTCAGATAGTACCGGCTCATCCATTGAAGTAATTCCCAAAGCACTGAATCCATGACGGGCCGGGGATCAACAACTTCTGAGATCGGTAATATCTTGCCTTTGTAGGCAGGCTGTTTGGTCCGTCTAACAACAATTCCCTGCGCATTGCGGCGTTTGAGCGGAGCCTTGACCCGGATACCAACCCGGATAGCATCTTTCAGTTCATCGGGAACACGATAGGTGAACGTCTGATAACTCGAGATTGGAAAGGCAATTTCAGCGTACATGATTCGCCATGAAAATACCCGATTCCTTGGGCACAGGGCAAAGAATTTGATAGTGAGAATTATTGTGCCCGATAGATTCTCACACGCAAAGGACAACTGCTTTTTATTTCCAGTTAATAAAGAAGACAGTGTTATCCTCTTTAAAGGTTGGATGAGAGTCAAAAAACTTATAATTTTAGTCTCTTTAAAATGAATCTTTTATATAGAAGTATGGAGATTCATAATGATTTCTGTTAAATCATTGTCTCTAACTACCGGTAAAATAAACGGGGGACTGTATGAGAAACAAAACCTCTAACGGGCAGCACATGCGGGCCTGGGTTGACCCCCTGGACTCGATTGAAGAGCTGTCAGGAATCAGTCTTGACAATGATGTCTTGTTGATGGTGGACACTGAAAAGCAAACCGTCCTCGAAGCCATCCCGGGTAATTCTGCATTTTGCGGGTGGTCTCGTGAACAGATGCTTTCGATGGCGCCGCAGGAGATTCTCCCCTCCTTTTTATTCTCCGAATACACCGAACCTGACAATCGTTGGCTGAATCATCGGGTGGAAACCCAGATCCATTGCGGCAACGGCCACAAAAGGGATGTGGAAGTCTTCATCGGAACCCTGCCCGGCAATGGGGTTCAATTTTATTTGGTTCATGATATCACCCGGCGGAAACATCACCATACGGCCCTGGCGAGATTCATAACGGTTCTAGGTCAGACACAAGCCATGGCCGGTATCGGCTTTTATGAACGGAACCTGGTCTCAGGTAAAGACTATTGGTCGGACGAATTATTTGTACTCTTTGGATTAGATGCGAAAAATACCACTCCAAATTTGGAGACTTTATTCACAATCGTCCACCCGTCGGATTTACAGAAAATAAAACAGTCATTCGACGATTCTCGTATAAATAAAAAACCATCGGATATTATTCTACGGATTGTCTGTCCCGACGGTTCGTCGAAAGTATTGCGGTCGATCAGTACCTATATTTATGATGACAATGGAAATCCAACGTATCATCGCGGCACTTTTCTGGATATTACCAAATCCCAACAACTCCTGTATAAGATTGCGGAAAGTGAGGAAAAATTCCGGTCTATTATCAATAACTCCGAAGAAATCCTGTATCAGGTGGATACAGATGGTGTCATTACTTATATCGCCGGGAAAGGACTAGCCCGATTGGGTACATCAGCCGAAAAGTTGATAGGATCATCTTTCTCAAAGCTGTTAGAAGCTTACCCGAAACAGAGTAAAAACTTTGATCGCGCTCTATCCGGAATTCCGGTTCGCGATGAAATTCATATTCGCAATCAACACTTGCGATTGTGGTACTCTCCTTTGCATGACCGCATGAATCAAATGACGGGTCTGATAGGAATGGCTGTTAATGTAACCGATGAATACAATTACAAGAAAAAGCTGGAAGACAGAGAAAACTATATCACCTCCGTTTTCTGCAACATTCACGAAGATATTTATATCATTAACCGGGATTATCGGATTTTAGATGTAAACCGAAAAGTATTATTAACCAACGGGATGAAAAAGGAAGAGGTCATCGGCCAACCCTGTTATTGGATATCACACGGAATTGATCATCCCTGCGATATGGATGGGGTCGACTGTTATTTAAAACAGGTTTTTGATACCGGCAACCCGGCCGATTATCGTCATACTCATGTGGACAATCAAGGCGATGAAAAAGTTGTGGATATCATCATTTCCCCTGTTCGAAATGCCTCCGGACAAATTATGGAAGTGATTGAAGCCTCCCGGGATGTCACTGAGCTTGTAAAAGCCGAACGCGCCCGGCACATACGTGACATCGAGTTTAGCACGGTCATTAATACGGCCAAAGAAGCCGTAGTTGGGATTGATCCGGACGGCCGTATTTTCATTTGGAATCCGGCTGCAGAACAAATGTTTGGTCATAAACGCAAAGATATCATGGGAAAACCGCTTCACTCCCTGATAGTTCCAAACCGTTTCAGGGAAAGTGCACTTCAGGGGATGGAAACATTTTTTCAAACGGGGGAAGGTCATATTATTCAACAGACTGTAGAGATCACTGCGATAAAAAAAGACGGTACGGAATTCCCGATCGAATTGTCGATTTCCCCAATGAACCTGGAAGGGAAATGGCATGCGACGGCATTTATCCGGGATATCACCGAGCGGAAACAGCAACAAAATGAATTGCAAAATGCACTGAAAAATGCGAAACAGGGAGAACGGGCTAAAACGATCTTCCTGGAAAATATTTCTCACGAAATTCGAACTCCGCTTAATGCCATTCTTGGCTTTACTGAATCGTTGAAGGAAAATATAGGAGCTGCGGCCGACAATGAGAGTCAACTTATGTTCGACTATATTCAACAAGGTGGACAACGGCTGCTGCATACCATCCAGGAAATTCTGGATATGGCTCAACTGGAAACGCAATCCTTCGGAATAAAATCCGATACATACATTCTTGAAGATTTGATTCGTGAAGTTATCACTACCGTGGAGCCGGAGGTTCGTGAAAAAGGATTATATCTCCGAAAATGGGGACTTTCCAAAGAGACCGAGGTACATCTGGATCGGTATTCATTCCACAATGCCCTAAGAAACCTGGTGCAAAATGCGGTTAAATACACTCAGAAGGGCGGAATAACGATCCGTTTGGCGCCGAAAACAGATCATATTGAACTCTCGGTAATTGATACAGGCATTGGGATGACCTCTCATTATCTCAATCGAGCGTTTGACCCTTTTACCCAGGAAAGCGAGGGACGAAACAAAAAATTCCAGGGTATCGGATTGGGAATTGCTTTGGCCAAACGTTATCTGGAACTGAACCAAATAGAGCTTGAACTGGATTCTAAAGTCAACAAAGGAACGCGGGTATTATTGAGAATACCGACGTTCAACGAAACAAGGTCAAAGCGAAAAAGACCGGTTTCCATGAGAAATATGAATGGGAATATGTAGACCGATATATTTTTATATTTTTAAAAAACGAAAAGCCCCGTCAAAAAACGGGGCTTTTTATCAATAATCTATATAAACAGTTACGCTTTAATAACGTAGACTTTTACACTGGGTTGAAGTTCGGCGCTAAGCCGGACGGGGACATTGTACACACCCAGGGCTTTGATCGGTTCTTCAAGCACGATCGTGTGGCGGTCAACTTGTACACCTTTTTCTTCAATAGCTTTGTGTATATCCTGGGAGGTAACCGAACCAAAAAGCCGTTCTTCTTCACCTACCTGGACTTCGATGGTAACTTCCAGTTTATCGATGGAGTCAGCTTGCTCCTGCATGGCTTTCATAGCCCGGTTTTTTCGTGCCTGAGCTACCCGGCGTTGTTCATCAGCCACCGCAAGGTTACGATGGGAGGCGCGTAAAGCCACTCCGTTTGGAATTAGGTAATTCCGGGCATACCCCGGTTTTACATTAACAATATCTCCGGCAACGCCCAGGTTGTCCATATCTTTCAATAAAATTACATCCATTGTGATAGTCCTTTCGTTTCCGGAGATCAGGATTCGGAACCGGGGTTGGTATAAGGCATCAATGCAATATTCCGGGCTTGCTTGATGGCTCGGACCAGTTTCCGGTGCATCAACGGACTTGTTCCCGTTACCCGGCGCGGCATGATCTTCCCCTGATCGGTTACAAAACGACGGAGAAGTTTTACATCTTTGTAATCAATCTCCGTAATTCCGTTTTCTTTGAAATAGCAAAACTTTTTTCTGCTGACAAAGGCCATAATTCTCTCCTATTCCTTTTCGGTGTCTGATTCAGCAGTTTCTTCAACTGGTTCTGAATCTGATTCAGGTTCGGATTCTTCCTCGGATTTAGGTTCTGGTTCAGATTCAGACTCGGATTCTCCGGCATCTTCTGACTCCTTTGATTCACCTTCCGGCTCTTTGTCCTCAACCTTTTCATGCTCCTCTTTTACTGCAGATTCCTGATCACTCTTCTGATCATCTTTTTTATCCTCTGCCTTCTCTTTCGGCTCATCCACCGCGTCTTCAATGACGTCCGGTTTGGATTCGAGCCGAACCGTCTGATACCGGATAATGGCTTTTTCTAATTTCAAGAATTGATCCAACTCAAGCAGGGATTCGGGAGAGTCCAACTCGAATTGTAACAAAACATAAGTGCCGTACTTGTGTTTATCGATGGCATATGCCAGTCGTTTTTTACCCCAGGTACGGTGATTAATGACCGCAAGTCCTTTTGCATTATCCAGCACTTTTTCAACGGACTTGATTACCGCATCCAAACGCTCAAGCTCATAGTTAGGATTTACGATGTATAAGGTTTCATAGTAACGCATGCAATTCTCCGCGTTTATATCATGGGGGCGATGACCAAAGACACCACCGACATTAATTTAATGAGAATATTCAAAGACGGGCCGGCTGTGTCCTTAAACGGATCCCCCACAGTATCGCCGACCACAGCGGCCTTGTGAGCATCGCTTCCCTTGCCTCCGAATTCTCCGGTTTCAATGTATTTTTTGGCATTATCCCAGGCGCCGCCGGCATTGGCCATAAAGATGGCAAGCAGTACACCTGAAACCAAAACTCCGGCCAGAACACCACCCAGCATTTCGGCATCATGTAAAATCAGACCAAAAAAGACCGGTGTCAAAACCGCTAAAAGTCCCGGAGCAACCATTCGTTTAATGGCAGCAGCGGTGGAAATGTCCACACATCTTGCATAATCGGCACGGGCTTTTCCTTCCAGCAGGCCGGGGATCTCCCGGAATTGGCGCCGCACTTCTTCGATCATTTCAAAAGCAGCTTCTCCAACCGCCTTCATGGCAAAGGACGAAAAGAGGAAAGGCAGGAGGCCGCCAATCAACAGACCGGCCATGACTTTGGGATTAACAATATCAATACTGTGAAGACCCACTGTTGTCCGGAAAGCGCTAAACAGAGCCAGTGCCGTTAAAGCGGCGGAGCCGATGGCAAAACCTTTACCGATAGCAGCGGTGGTATTCCCAACGGCGTCCAATTTATCGGTGCGTTCCCGTACTTCCTCCGGCAGACCGGCCATTTCGGCGCAGCCGCCGGCATTGTCAGCAATGGGACCATAAGCATCGACGGCCAGTTGAATTCCTGTTGTGGCCAACATGCCAAGAGCGGCGATGGCAATTCCATATAAACCGGCGGCATTGAAGGAAAGAATGATCGCAATCGCGATGGTCAACACCGGCAAGGCCGTAGAATACATCCCGTTAGCCAGACCACTGATAATATTGGTCGCAGCGCCGGTTTGACTTGCATTGGCAATTTGAATCGTGGGTTTTTTACCCAGGGCCGTATAGTGTTCGGTTAGTAAACCGACAATAATGCCGGCAGCCAGTCCAACAACGGTGGCGTTGAAAATCTTAATGGTAGACAAAACTCCGGGAACGGCAAATTGGTCGATAACAAACCAGGATATAACGACCATGATGACACCGGCGCCAAAGATACCTGTATTGAGGGCTGTCTGCGGATTCCCGCCTTCCTTGGTCCGAACAAAAAATGTTCCTGCGATTGATACGATAATTCCAACTGCGGCCAAAGCCAGCGGCAGCACCACATAATTGTAACCCAGGCTGCTGGCGCCAAGGACCATAGCGCCGATAATAGAACCCACATAAGATTCGAACAGATCGGCGCCCATTCCGGCCACATCGCCTACATTGTCACCTACGTTGTCAGCAATCGTAGCAGGATTCCGCGGGTCGTCTTCCGGAATTCCGGCTTCCAATTTTCCTACCAGGTCGGCGCCTACATCGGCGGCTTTGGTGTAAATCCCGCCGCCCACACGGGCAAACAAAGCAATGGACGATGCGCCCATGGCAAATCCGGACAGGATTTCCATCACATGGGGTAAATTGGCATTGGCTTCATTTCCGCCATAGAGCCAGAATAATATGGACAGGCCCAAGACACCCAGGCCAACTACGGTCATTCCCATCACCGAACCACCATTAAAGGCAACCTTCAGAGCCGGGTTCAACCCTTGCTGTGCGGCTTGTGTGGTGCGATTGTTTGATGCTGTGGCCACGCGCATCCCAATATAGCCGGCTAAACCGGAGCAGATGGCGCCAACCACAAAACTAACGGCAACAAGACCATTGCCGCTGGAAGCACGTCCGGCATAAAGAGCGATCGCTACGGCGACGACAAATATCCCCAGCACCTTGTATTCCCGGGCCAGGAAAGCCATGGCGCCTTCACGGACGGCTGTCCCAATTTCCTGTAACCGTTCGTTTCCCGGATCTTGTTTATTGATCCAGGTGCTTTTCCAATATGAATAGACCAATGCCAATACCGCGGCAATGGGTATTAAATAATAATAGGTCATGAATGAGTCTCCATGTTTTCATTAATTTGATTAAAATGGTTCATGGCTTTGTTCAGCCCTTCAAAAAGAATGGATTCGGCTGCATCGGCTGCTTTGGATACCATCAATTCCGCTAATTCCCGATCCTGTTTACGAAAAGGTTTCAGGACATACTTTTCGGCCGGGCGTGTGTTTTCATCGGTGGCAATGCCAACACGTAAACGAGGAAATTGGCTGTCTTTCAATTGGTAGATCACCGATTCCATCCCCCGATGACATCCATCGCCGCCATGTGGGCGAATTCGTAGCTTACCCAGCGGTAAGTCCACGTCGTCCACAATGATTAACAGATCCTTCAAATCCACATCCCAGTGATTCACAATGGACTTCACTGCCGTACCACTGCCGTTCATTCCTGTTGTTGGTTTGGCCAGCAGCAACTCCCGCTGCGGAAAGTCGGCAATGACGAAATCGCCTTTTCCCGCTTTGAAGGAACCCTTCCAGCGTTGTGCCAGTTCGTTTACCACCCAATAACCGGCATTGTGTTTGGTTTGGGCATAGTGAGAACCGGGATTTCCAAGGCCAATCAGCGCTCGCGTCATTCTTCCGATTCGGATTCCTCGGTTGATTCCTCTTCCTCGCCTTCTTCGCCTTCGCCCAGAATGCCTTCTTCACCTTCCTCAGGTTCAGGCTCAACCGTCGTTTGCGGAATCTTGACACTGACAACCGTGAGTTCCGGATCAGATACCAATTCCACTCCTTCCGGCAGATCAATTTCACCGGCGGTGAGGGAATCACCAATTTCCAGATCGTTCACATCCACAAGAATGTGTTCGGGGACCGATGTCGGTAAACAGGAAATTTCCAGGTGATTCAGATTTTCAATCAGAACGCCACCCAGTTTGACACCTGCTGAGTGTCCCTCCAAGGCGATGTTCACTGAAATAGTCATTTTTTCGCTCCGGCGGACACGCATCAAATCCAGATGAATAATCGCATCCGTCACCGGATGGTATTGTACATCCTTTACCATGGCATAATGGTCTTTGCCGTCGATAGTGATTTCAAAAACGTGATTTCCGGATTGGAGTGCGGCGTACAACTCTTTCTGGTCAACGGACAAATTGTGATTGTCCTGACCATGATAATAGTAGACCACCGGAATGCGGCCTTCGCGGCGCAGTGCCCTGGCACCTGAAGTGCGGGACGGTTTCCGCTCGGCAACATTCACATGATAATATTCCGCCATGATCGTTTTATCTCCTTCGATTAAAAGTCGAACAGTGAACTGACCGATTCACCATTGTGGATCCGTCGAATTGCTTCACCGAATATATTCGCTACGCTGACGAAGCGCATATTCGGCAGGACCTTGTCTCTCGACATCGCAATCGTATCGGTCAATATGATTTCGTTAATTTCAGAATTTTTAAGTCTTTCCACAGCCGGGCCGGACAGCAGTCCGTGCGTGGCAACAGCTGTTACACTTTTGGCCCCTTTGGATAATGCCTTTTCCGCAGCATTGATGGTGGTCCCAGCCGTGTCAATAATGTCATCAATAATGAGGACATGCAGATTTTTCAACCGGCCGATGACATGAGCCACTTTGGCTTCATTTGGAACATAGCGTCTCTTGTCAATGATTGCAAAATTCATCCCCAGCCTTTTGGCATAGGATTGGCTCATCCGAACAGAGCCCATATCCGGCGCAAGAACAACCCATTCCCTTGGATCCCCGGGAAGTTTTTTTAATTCATCCAAAAGAACCATACGACTGTACAGATGATCAAAAGGAATCGACGCAAATCCCTGAATTTGAGTGGAGTGTAAATCCATGCTGATAATTCGGTCGGCACCGGTGGCCGTGATCAAATCCACCATCACCCGCGAAGATATTGGCACGCGGGGTGTATCCTTGCGGTCCTGGCGTCCGTAACCAAAGTAAGGAATCACAGCGGTGACATTGGCCGCGGATGCCCGTTTGGCTGCATCGATCATCAGAATCAATTCCATGATATTGTCCGTCGGTTGATTGGTAGGCTGGATGATGAATACACCCTTTCCACGGATGTTTTCTTCATATTTCACCCACAACTCGCCGTCGGCAAAGGTCTTGATCAACACTTCGCCAAGCGGAATATCAAGGTATTCGGCAATTTTTTGAGCCAGAACAGGATTACTCCTGCCTGTAAATATTTTTAACGCTTCATTACTCATGGGATGATCACCTGGTTTGTATTCAGGTTGAATGCTGGGGAGCAGGGAATCGAACCCCGACTGACAGGACCAAAACCTGTTGTCCTACCGTTAGACGACTCCCCAAATGGATGATTGGTAAATTAACTGGCGGGGAAAGAAGAGGCGGGCTGCGTTAGAATTGTTCGACCGAAAGGCTTTAAAGCCGACTCTGCCCGTTTGGCTTGGGCTTCTTCGTCGAAAATTCCGTACACAGTCGAGCCGCTACCCGACAGACTGGCAAACACCGCATCTTGATCAAGAAGCTTCTGTTTGATGGTTCCAATCTCCGGATGTGCTGGAATCACTATCCGTTCAAAATCATTCTCAAAGATCGAAAAAGAGAAATTCTCTTTCTTAAAAACGCGCGCGAAGTTAGGTTCATGCCGCGGTTCATTCAAATCATTTTTCAGTGTTTCGTATGCCCAAACGGTTGAAATGGAAAATGGCGGAACAACCAGTAATATTTGACCGGGAACCATGCCCTTGATGGGCGTGAGTTTATCTCCTATGCCTTCACCCAATTGTAATCCGCCGCGGATAAAAAAAGGAACATCAGCGCCAAGCTTTGTTCCGATCTTCTCTAAATCTCTTTGAGAAAGGCTGAGACTGTAAAGTGTGTTCAATCCTTTTAAAACCGTTGCAGCATTGGATGAACCGCCGCCAAGACCGGCTCCAACGGGAATCCGTTTTTCCAAATGAATCTTCACTCCGCCAATTTCGGGATGACTTTTTTTCAAGGTTGACCACGCACAAAATGCGAGGTTCGATTCATCTAACGGAATTCCGTCAAAATCGGAGGTGATTTCACATCCGCTTTGAATTGGGGAAAGCGTTATTGTGTCGTGAAATGTTAGTTCCTGAAACAAAGTGTGGAGATTGTGATAACCATCAGCTCTTTGCGACAGGACGGCAAGCCCCAGATTAATCTTAGCCGGTGAGGGAAGGACTGTTTTGTCCATCGAGGCGCTTAGTGGGAAAGGGTGGCGATTGCCTGAACCGCCCAGCCGTCACCTTTTCCAATAAATCCCAGGTGATCGGTGGTGGTCGCTTTTACGGAAACCGATGATAAATCCACTTTGATCAGTTCAGCCAAATTTTTACGGATTTCGGGAAAATAACCGACCAGTTTTGGCTCTTGAAGGATAATCGCGGCATCTACATGTTCAATCCGAAATCCGGCGTTTTTAACCCGCTTTACAGCATCGGATAGAAATACGGAACTGGCTTGGTCTTTCCATTGAGGATCATCGCTTGAAAAAAACTGACCAATATCGCCCAGGGCCGCTGCCCCTAAAAGCGCATCCACAATGGCGTGGATCAACGCGTCTCCATCGGAATGTCCCACGGATCCCCTGGTAAACGGAATGTCCACACCTCCGATCACCAGTTTGTTGCCGGATTTTAAGGCATGAACATCATAGCCAAGACCGGTTTTAACGGACATTGGATTTTTCCTCTAAATGGACCCATGCCTCTGCCAATTTCCAATCTTCAGGAGTGGTGATTTTCAAATTCCGGAGTGAACCTTCTACAACAGCGATCCGGTAGCCTTTACTTTCCAGGAGCGCGGCTTCATCCGTCACCGCAGTTTCCGTATTCACTAACGCATTTTCTAATATCTGACGATGATAGGTCTGCGGCGTCTGCGCCAGCCAGATTGTATCACGATCCAGCGTTCTTTGAATATGATGCCCGCCGGTTTCCACTTCCTTGACCGTGTCCCGGGCTGGTAGCGCTGCAATCGCACCATCATGAAAAACGCAACTATTGATTGTTTCGGTGATCATTTCTCTGGTAAGGAAAGGCCGGGCGGCATCGTGAATACAAACCAGTTCCGGGGAATGTTTTAGGGCATGAATACCGGCCAGAACCGAATCCTGCCGCCGTTCGCCGCCGGCGACAACCGTCATTGCTTTATGGTCGAAGGTAAGATCTAAATATTCGGTAATTTGATCAACCATATCTTCCGGTACAACCACAACAATTTCATCCAGGGAAGGATGAATAGCCAGTGTTTCCAGGCTGTGCATGTAAAGGGGAACGCCGCCAAGAAACCGAAATTGCTTTCGTTCGCCGAAACGCTGACCGCTTCCTCCGGCCACCAAAATTCCTGCCGTTTTCATCAGATCAGGTTTCGGCATAGTGTCCCCTTTTTTAGACAATGAGCATGGCATCCCCATAACTGAGGAACCGATAATCATGTTTCTTCGCTTCGCGATAAGCCTTCATGACAAAATCCCGATCCGTAAAAGCGGAAACCATCATCATTAATGTGGATTTGGGTTGATGGAAGTTGGTAACCATCCCGTCGATCATTTTGAAGTCGTAGGGCGGGTAGATAAATTTATCGGTCCAGCCCCGTTTGGGTGATACCTGAAAGCCGGAAACAACCACCGTTTCCAACGTCCTGACGGTAGACGTACCTACGGCAAATACCTTCCGGCGCTTCTTCTTGGTCTCGTTGATTGCCATGGCCGTTCTGGGGCTGACTTCAAAATATTCCGAGTCCATTTGGTGCCTGTTTAAATCCTCTACCTGCACGGGCCGGAATGTCCCAAGACCAATGTGAAGAGTGACACTTTCGACCTTAACACCCTTGTTCTTCAATTTTTTGATCAAACCTTCCGTAAAGTGTAAACCGGCTGTGGGCGCTGCCACCGCGCCGCGATTTTCGGCAAAAACGGTTTGATACCGGATCTTGTCCTTCTGCTCGGCCGGACGCTTGATATAGGGTGGTAACGGCGACGTCCCAATTCGGTCAATCACATCATAAATGTGCTCACCTTCGTATTCGAAGCGAACCACACGGCCGCCGGAAACGGTGTTGTCGATGACATCGCAGAAAACCTTCGGAGTGAACATGAGTTTGTTTCCGATCCGTACTTTCCGGGCCGGGCGAACCATGACTTCCCAAAGATCATTTTCCAACTCGCGAAGCAGAAACACTTCCACCGTGGCATCGGTCTTATCCTTACTGGCAAACAGCCGCGCCGGAAACACCTTGGTGTTGTTTAGAATGACCAGGTCGCCTTTACGCAGGTAATCCGGGAGATTGATAAATTTCCTGTGTTCGATCTCTTTGGTGTCTCGGTGCAAAACCATGAGCTTGGAATAATCCCGGCGTTGTGCGGGATATTGAGCAATATATTTTTCGGGAAGCGGGTATTCGAAATCCGCCAGTTTATACTTGGGTTTCTTATTGATCATTAAATAGTCCTTGTTGCGTTTGTGTTATGTTCCTGCCTAGGAGTTTGAAAGCCTTTTCCAGAGCAATTCTTCCTCGTGAAGTCCGTTGTACGTACCCTTCTTTAATCAGATAAGGTTCGTACACATCTTCAATGGTTGCGGCGTCTTCGCCGACGGCGACGGCCAATGAACTGAGCCCGACCGGCCCCCCGTTAAATTTATCAATCAATGTGGCCAGAATAGTGCGGTCCATGTCATCCAATCCCTGCTCGTCGATTCCCATGGTATTCAGGGCAGAGCGGGCAACGTCCAGTGTTATCTTCCCGTCCGCCTTTACCTGGGCGTAATCGCGGCTGCGCCGCAAAATACGGTTGCAGATTCGGGGTGTTCCCCGTGATCGCCGGGCAATTTCCATGGCCGCTTTGTCGCCAATCTCTACTTCAAGAATGTTGGCCGACCGATTGAGAATATGAAATAAATCCTGCGGATCGTAATAATCCACGCGAAGAATCACGCCAAAGCGATCCCGTAACGGCGAGGTGAGATTCCCAAGCCGGGTAGTGGCGCCAATCAGCGTGAAGGGCTTCATGGTGAGTTGCACACTGCGGGCGCTGGGTCCCTTATCGATCATGATGTCAATCCGGTAATCCTCCATGGCGGAGTACAAATATTCTTCCACCACACTGTTGAGCCGGTGGATTTCATCGATGAAAAATACGTCGCGGTTATTCAGGTTTGTGAGAATACCTGCCAAATCACCGGCGCGATCCAACACCGGTCCCGATGACGGTTTGATATTCACCTGCAATTCGCGGGAGATAATATGAGCCAGGGTCGTTTTCCCCAATCCCGGTGGGCCGAACAACAAAACATGATCCAACGCTTCACCGCGATTATTTGCGGCTTCGATGTAAAGTTTCAGGCTGTTTACCAGATCGGTTTGACCAATAAAATCATCGAAAAGCGACGGGCGAAGAGATTTTTCAACGACAAGATCGTCTTCTTGCGGTGACGGATCGGTAATATGAATATCGGCCATATTAGGTTGGATTCGGAGAATTTAACATGAAAAACAAGCAATAAATGTACAAAATGGAATCAGGGGTGTACAACCCTGCACCCTTTGGCGCTATTTCATATGTCAATCGCTGCTTCAGCAGAAAATCAAGCAGGCAGAACCTCGCGGATCTGTTCCAATCGTTTGGCCCGGTCTTTGGTGAAACGTTCAATGCCTTCCGTGACCCAGCGGGGAGACAGATGAGCATCATCCACAACTTCATCCAGTGAGCCGCCGGCACGCCAGCGATTGTCCCAGTCCGAAGACAGGCTGTATTCCGCCACGATAGGATGAACCATCCAGCGGCTCATCAACCGTTTCGCGCTGTTGGTAATCACCATAGCATCCAGCCACTCTTGAGGAGCAATAATGCTGTTCCGGTAGTCAACGGATTGACGCTGGAACAATTCCCACGAAATGGCGGCCACGATTTTGACGTTCTGTTTCAGATTCGGTAAAACCTGCACAACGGAATTGGTTGAGCTTGTTCCACGAACGATGACCACGCCTTCTTTCGGACGGTTGGGATCGTAATCACGGATGAGATAGGCGCCTTTGGCAGCATCCAGATAAGAGGCCATTCCCAACGCTTCCCGGTCCGGGATAATTACCGGCGGACGGGTGAGATGCAAAGCAATCACCGGAACTCCGGCGGCCAGGGCAGCCGCCAGAACCGGCGCTACTTCATTGTGCTCCCAGGGATGCAGATTCAACACCTGCCCTTCCGGGAACAATTGGGTTACGCCGGGAGCGAAAATACCAAAGTGCGTCCGGCTGTCTTCCGCCGTTTCCGGACCGGAGTGCCCCGCCACCCAAATGACACGACCCACTTTAAACTGGGTGTCCTGCGCCACCTGACTGAACAAACGCATAGCGCCATATTTTAGATAACTGAAGGAACCGTAAGTGCTCATAGCGCCTAAGAAACCGTTGTAATCTTCGGTTACATCTTTGTTGAAATTGACCGTCGCCAGTCCGGCCAGCATTCCGGCGTTGCCAAATTCGGTAATTCCCTGAGGCATCAACGGACTGTCGTGCCCGGCACGGAAATCATAAAAACCCAGATCGTCACCGGTTTTGAAATCTTTCGCAAATCCGGATATATTGGTGGAGCCGGCCAGATCAGCGGACATGGCAATCACCAGGTTGCGTCCGTAATTGTCACGAGAGTAAGTATTGATATAAGAAGCCCATTTGGCAAATCCGGCCCGATTTGGTGCTTTGGTGCCGGGAGCCACAAACAAATCGTCTGGCAACTTATCGATTTGTGTCACCGCCGGATCGTTCAGCGGATTTTTATCGGTGATTTTGCATCCGGACTTTTCTTCCGGGACATTGTCACCCAGATCGACCAGCGTATCCGTAAGGTATTTCACCAAATCCGGATTGTTTTCCAAAATAGTGAAAACGGATTTCAGGTATTTTCTGTTCTGCTCGATCTGACCTTTACGATTGGCTTCCGGTGCTTCACCAAAACCGTCGAACGCTACATTGTATTTCTCGACAAAATCTTCCTTGGTCTTCCAAAATAATTCGGAATTGATCTTATGCGGAGCGCCGTGACTGGCGTTATCATAGACGTAGTAACCGCGGCCTTTCCTGCTTTTGGCGTAAACCACTTTGGGAATATTGGGATCGGCATTGGTTTCCAGGCTGCGGTAAAAAGCATTGGTCAGCGCTTCCCAGTCTTCCCCTTCGTCCGTGCCTTCCACGTGCCAGCCGTGGGAGCCAAACCAATCCTTCGGCGTGCCGTACATGATGGAACTGAAGGGACGTCCATCAATACCATAGTCGTTCCAGTCCATGAAGTACACCAGATTTCCCAGGCCAAGGCCCCAGGCGGAATTCATGGTCTCATGGATCACACCGGCGCTGAAACCGCCTTCGCCTTCAAAGGCGAATACATTCACGTCCGGAACGCCGGCTAGTTTCAGGGCCAAAGCTTCCCCGGCGGCTGCCGGTGATCCGTGTCCGCTGGGTCCGGTGTTGAATTTGAAGAACAGAGTTTTGCCTTCCATTTCGGCATGGCCCGGTAATCCGCCGTGATGACGCAGGGTCAATAGATCTTCCCGGACCAGTTGGCGTTCCTCCGCATTTTTCACCGTGAAACGATCGTCGCCGGTTTGGCGATACCGGATGCGGAGCGCTTCGTTAAAAACGGCCAGCGTGGCATACACCAGTGGATTGGTGTGCCCGGCCACCAGCACAAAGCGATCGGAAAAACGTTTTCCGGGATCGCGCAAATCCCAGCGCATGGCACCGGATAATAACGTGGTGACCATACCGTACACTTTTGAGCGCGATCCGCCGGGATGGCCGCTCTGGCTCAGGTTTAGCATAATATCGATGCATTGATCGATCAAATCTTTGGTCATCTCCCAATAGGGAAAAACTGGACGTAGTTCGTCTGGTGATTTCATCGGATTTCCTCTAGTGTGGTTTCGATCGGCGGCAACGGCCGATTATGATTGTGTATGGTTAAAATAAAACGTGTTTGCACTTTCAATTTCAAAATAATCTTATGGGTTCAAAAGGGCGCCCAGGAATTTACCGGTATACGAGCTTGGATGCTTCACCAAATCCTCCGGTGTCCCGGAAAAAACCACTTCTCCGCCTTCATCGCCGCCTTCCGGTCCCAAATCGATGATCCAATCCGCTGATTTGATCACATCCAAATTGTGCTCAATAACGATCACCGTGTGGCCGCGCTCCACCAATCGTTGCAAAACGGTGAGCAGCATCCGCACATCCTCAAAATGCAGCCCGGTTGTGGGTTCATCCAAAATGTAAATCGTGCGGTCCGCTGCAGCTCTGGACAATTCGGTGGACAACTTTACGCGCTGCGCTTCACCGCCGGAAAGGGTGGTGGCTTGCTGACCCAATCGGATGTAGCCCAGGCCCACATCATTAAGCGTGGTAAGTTTTCTTACGATGGAAGGAATGTTGTGGAAAAACTCAAGCGCTTCTTCAACCGACATGGCCAGTACATCGGCAATATTTTTCCCTTTGTAGCGGATTTCCAACGTTTCGCGATTGTACCGGGCGCCATTGCACACTTCGCAGGTGACATACACGTCCGGCAGGAAGTTCATTTCGATTTTGATAATGCCGTCACCTTCGCAGGCTTCACAGCGGCCGCCTTTTACATTAAACGAAAAGCGCCCGGCTTTATAGCCCCGAAGTTTGGATTCCGGGAGTTGGGAAAATAAATCACGAATGAGCGTGAAAACACCGGTGTATGTTGCCGGATTAGACCGGGGCGTCCGCCCGATGGGTCTCTGATCAATCGCCACCACTTTGTCCAGATATTCAAGGCCCTGCACCGAGTCAAAGCGCAACGGATATTTTCGCGAACCGGAGATTTCCCGCGCTAAAAGCGGATAAAGCGTTTCATTGATCAATGTGCTTTTACCACTTCCTGAAACACCGGTAATAACGATGAAGGTCCCCAAGGGGAAATTCACTTCAATTTTTTTAAGGTTGTTTCCGGCAGCGC
This sequence comes from uncultured bacterium, assembly GCA_964549745.1. Classification (GTDB taxonomy): domain Bacteria; phylum Fidelibacterota; class Marinisomatia; order Marinisomatales; family J089; genus J089. The sequence goes on from CAZJWP010000013.1 coordinate 19,488, forward strand.
CTTTCAGAATCAACCGTTTCCCGTTCCCATTCCGGCGGTCCGCCGGAGGCGAAATGAATTTCTTCCCGGCTAAATATTGTCCGGTAATAGACGGTTCATGCTTCAAAATATCCGCCGGTAACCCGGAGAAGACGATTTTTCCGCCATGCTCACCGGCGCCGGGACCGATATCTATAAGCCAGTCTGCTTCTTCCATCGTTTCGCGGTCGTGTTCCACCACCAGAATGGTATTGCCAATATCGCGGAGTTTCTTGAGCGTTTGCAAAAGCCGTGTATTATCCCGGGGATGCAGCCCGATGGAGGGTTCATCCAAAATGTACAGAACGCCCATGAGCTGAGAGCCGATTTGGGTGGCCAACCGAATACGCTGGGCCTCACCTCCGGAAAGGGTGGTGGCGCCTCTGTCCAGGGTCAGGTATTCCAAACCCACGTCCACCAGAAAATGTAATCGGGATTTAATTTCTTTGAAGATATCCTTTCCGATCGTTTCTTCCATTGACGTCAGTTCTAAGCCATTAAAAAAGGTCAACAATTTGCGGATGGACAGGCAGGACAATTCACCCAGATTCAAACCGCCAACCGTTACATTCAGACTTTCTTTTCTCAACCGGGAGCCATTGCAATCGGGGCAGGGCCGCATACTCATGTATTGCTCAATCCATTCGCGAATGTGGGGTGACTTGGTTTGTTTATAACGTCGATTCAGGTTGGGAATGGCTCCTTCCCAACCGCCGGTGTAGGTTCCGTTCCAACGGGCGGAACTGTAAGACATCTTTAGTTTTTCGGAACCTGTACCCTGCAATAAAATCCGGCGAATGTCCGGATCGATCTTATTCCACGGAGTGGTAAAATTGAAATTGTAGTGCCGCGCCAGGCTCTTCAAAATACTGCCGTACCAGTTGCCCCGCGGTTGTTCGCCCAAAGGGGCGATGGCGCCCTGTATCAGCGATTTGGTCCGGTCCGGAACCACCAATTCCGGGTCCACCTCCATGTGAGAACCCAGTCCGTCGCATTTGGGACAGGCGCCGTAAGGGGAGTTAAATGAAAACATGCGCGGCGTTAATTCATCCAGGGAGGCTTCCGGATGATCGGGGCAGGCAAAATGTTCGCTAAACAAATGATCTTTTTTGGCGGTCATTTCGTGAATGATCACGGCACCGGTGCCGATTTTTAATGCCAGTTCGATCGACTCGGTAACCCGTTCGTGAATATCTTTTTCCAGAACGATCCGATCGATCACCACTTCCAGGGTGTGCTTTTTATTCTTTTCCAAAGCCGGAGCTTCATCAATGGAATGGACCGTACCATCCACTCTGACACGTAGAAATCCTTCCTTTTTTATTTCATCCAGAACACCGCGATGTTCCCCTTTTCTTCCGCGGACCAAAGGTGCCAGAATCATGAGCCGGGTGGATTCGGGCCAGGCCAGGATGGTATCTACAATTTGTTGCACGGTTTGCCGCTCAATCGGCTTGCCGCAAATCCAGCAGTGAGGATGGCCAATGTGGGCATAAAGCAACCGCAGGTAATCATGGATTTCCGTGACGGTTCCCACGGTGGAACGTGGATTCCGGGCGCTGGCTTTTTGTTCGATGGAGATGGCGGGAGACAGCCCGTCAATGCTGTCCATGTCCGGCTTTTCCATAAGACCCAGGAATTGGCGGGCATAAGATGAAAGCGACTCCACATAACGACGTTGACCTTCGGCATAAATGGTATCGAAGGCGAGGGATGATTTTCCGGAACCGGAAAGTCCTGTGATGACCACCAGCTTATCCCGTGGAATTTCCAGGTCAATATTTTTCAGGTTATGTTGGCGCGCCCCCCGAATAACAATGGATTCGCTGCGGGTCAAAGTGTTGGTCTCCCATTAATGGTCAATAAAAAGGTCCAAAATCGTGAAAAAAACGACCCTCAATTTACCCGTATTAAAAACGGGATGGAAAAGCTATTTGCACTATAGGGTTCAAGTCAGAATATAAAAATCTGCGAAAATAAATTTTAATTCCGTTTCTTTTTGTGTGGATAAGTCCAATATCCATATCTGTTCCCCTCTCCGATTGCCTCATCCTTGATTAAAATTACAGATCAAATTGACTGGTCTTTCGACGATCTCTCTGTAATTTGTGAATATGAATTTTCACGGATTCAAGCGCCTTTTTATGGCTGCATTGCTGTCAGTCGGATTTCTTTTTGCCGGAAATACTGACCCAATTGTACTGGTTCACGGCTTTATTGGCTGGGGTCCGGATGAAATGGGAAATTACCGCTATTGGGGCGGATCAGAAGATCTGGCCCGGGTATTGCGTGACAGCGGCTATACTGTATTGGTGGCTTCCGTGGGCCCCGTATCTTCTAATTGGGATCGCGCCGTAGAACTGTATGCCCAGATCAAAGGCGGACAGGTTGATTATGGAAAGGCTCACTCCGAAAAATTTGGTTTAATCCAAAAGCCCGAAGGGAAATCCTATCCCGGTTTGTATCCGGAATGGGATGCCGATCATCCGGTGCATCTTGTGGGACACAGTATGGGCGGACAAACCATCCGAATGTTGGATTACCTCCTGACGCATGTGATCTATTCGGATGAAGCCAACCGGATTCCCGAAGACAGTCCTCTCCTTGGGCAGGCTCACAACGGATGGATCAAATCAATCACCACTTTGGCAACTCCCCACGATGGCACCACGCTTTCTAACATCGCCACCCGGAGTATCCCCTTCCTTCAATATGTGTTGGGACTGGCGGCGGTGGTCGGCTCCGATTATTACAATTTCGATCTGGAACAATGGGGCTTCAAACGGAAACCGAATGAACCATGGATGGAATACTTTCAGCGCATGCGGGACAATCCGGCGTGGAAGACAAAAAACATTTCAGCGTGGGATTTGAGCGTGGAAGGCGCCCGGGAAATGAATACGCTGGCTCAGGCTGATCCCGATATATATTATTTTTCGTTTACGTTTCGAGACACACACAGGGATTCGGTCACCGGAAGGGAAGTGGCGAACGACGATATGAATTTGATCCTCAAAATGCGGGCGCGGATTATCGGTGAGGATGTGGCCTATTTCGCCGACGGAACCGCCACGGATTCAACCTGGTTCCCCAATGATGGCGTAGTCAATACACGGTCGGAGGCCGGACCCACCACCGGACTGAACGGCGCCGATCCCATCGCGGAATACCGCGAAGGTGAACCGCTGATCAAAGGACAGTGGTATACAATGGGTCCGCTGAAAATGGATCATTGGCGTTGTGTCGGACACGGTAAATTCACACCGGAGGAACGGCAGGCGCTTAATCAGATTTACATTAATCAATGCAAGCGTTTGTGGGCTCTGCCCTAAACCCAACCAAACAGAGGTCTCATGGCAAAAATACCAATTTCAATTCAAGACATTTATAAATACAAACTGGTTTCAGATCCGCAACTTTCTCCCGATGGGAAACAGGTTGTTTTTGTTGTTGAAACCATGGCTAAAAAGGACAAGAAGTATTACTCTCACTTGTTTATTCAAACATTGGGTAAGGCGCCGGTTCGTCAACTGACGTATGGAAAACAGAGTGATCATACCCCGCGCTGGTCGCCGGACGGTTCCCGAATTGCTTTTATCAGTAAGCGGGAGAAAAGCAGTCAAATCTGGACGCTTCCCATGGATGGCGGTGAAGCGCAACCGCTTACCGATCTCCCCCGGGGCGGCTTGAGCAGCCTGAGCTGGTCGCCGGATGGAAAAAGTCTGGCGTTCATCTTTCACCCGGTGGGTAAAGAAACGACCTTCGACAAAGACGGAAATCCTGAAACACCCGCCTACCGTCATATCAAAGATATCTGGTTCCGCCTGGATGGCGCCGGTTGGCGGGACAGTGAAAACGACCATGTTTGGGTTGCGAATGCCAAAACCGGGAAATGCCGCCAGTTAGTCACCGGCCCGTATGACGACGCTTTTCCCTGTTGGTCCCCGGATGGGAAGGAAATTGCTTTCATCTCATTCCGTCAGGAAGACTGGCAAATCCGGCTGGAGGAACAGGAGATTTATACCGTTCCTGCCAAAGGCGGGAAAGTCAAAAAATGGAAAACGCCCATTGGACCTAAAGAAGGTTTGTCCTATTCCCCGGATGGAAAACAGATTGCGTACTTCGGGCATCAGCGACCCTATGTAAGTTGGGGTTCGGTTGGTTTTTTGCTCAATGTAGTGGACCGCAAAGGAAACCACGCTGCTTATGGCGAAGCGCTGGACCGAACGGCAATGGCGGTTACCCTGGGTGATTTAACACCCTCTTTTGTGGTTAATTCTCCGGAATGGACACGGGATGGAAAGTCTGTTTATTACATTCTCTCCAACGAAGGACGGCAGCCGATCATCAGGGCTGATCTTGACACCGGCAAAGTCATTGAAGTATCGTCAACCGATTCGGTGGCCATCACCTTTTCCGTCGATCATAGCACCGGGAAAATTGTTTACCACGGCGCCACGCTTGAATCACCGGATGAACTCTTTTTAATCCATCCGGAAACCGGCACCGAAAAGCAGATCACGCATTTAAACCGATCAGCCGTATCCAACCGCGATTTTGAACCGGCAGAAGAAATCTGGTTCAAGAATGGAAAGCAGTCACTTCAGGGCTGGCTTGTAAAACCGCCGAACTTTAATGCCAGGAAGAAATATCCGCTGATCCTGAATATTCACGGCGGACCCCGTTGCCAATACGGCCGGACTTTCTTTCACGAAATGCATGTGATGGCATCGGCCGGTTATGTTGTGTTCTACACTAATCCAAGAGGATCGCAAGGCTATGGTGAAAAATTTGCCGACGCCATCACCGGAAAATGGGGCGAACCGGCCATGAGCGATCTCATGGCGGCTGTAGATCATGTGGTTTCACTGGGCTTTATTGATGAAAAGCGAATGGGTGTGACAGGCGGCAGTTACGGCGGGTATATGACTAACTGGATCGTGACGCACACCGATCGCTTTGCCGCGGGAGTGACCCAGCGTTCGGTTTCCGATCTGAGCAGTATGTTCGGCAATTCCGATGTAGGCTGGGACATGGCCTACGAATTCGGCGGACCACCGTGGGAAAACCGGGAAGTATACCAAAAATGGTCACCCATTACCTACATCGCCCAGTGCAAAACACCGCTCATGATCATCCACAGTGAAAATGACCTCCGCTGCAATGTGGAGCAGGATGATCAAATGTTTTTGTCACTCAAGTATTTAAAACAGGAAACAGAATACGTTCGCTTTCCGGAGGAATTTCACGGGCTGTCACGCCATGGGCGTCCGGATCGCCGCGAAGCGCGATTGGAATTCATAATCGGCTGGTTTGATAAATATTTGAAGGGTAAGAAATGATCTCCATCCAGGATTTCGCGAAACTGGATCTTCGGACAGGCACGATTAAGACGGCTGAACCTTTCCCGGAAGCAAAGAAACCGGCTTATAAACTGACCATTGATTTGGGATCAGTTGGCGTGATGCAGTCCAGCGCACAAATCACGGAGCGGTATACAGTTGACAATTTGGTTGACCGTCAGGTGATCTGTGCCGTGAATCTGGGGAGTCGTAACATTGCGGGGTTTGAATCGCAGGTGCTGGTGATGGGAATCCCTGACGAAAATGGAGCTGTCGTCTTGCTGAAACCGGACGGCCAATTACCGAACGGAGCCCGCATTCGCTGAAATATTAGTTTTGGACGGAGCCATGGGAACCGAACTCCTGGCCCGGGACATTCCTTTACCGCTTCCGCTCTGGTCCGCGGAGTGCAATTTGACTCATCCGGATGATGTTCTGGAAATACATCGCGCTTACGCCAAAGCCGGAGCTGATGTCCTCACCACCAATACGTTTCGTACCACACCCCGTGCCTATTTCTCCGCCGGAAACAGTTTGATGCAGGCACGTGAAAAAGCCCGGGAAAGTCTGTTCCGTGCCGTGGACCTGGCGCGAAAAGCGGCATCAAATCAGCTAGTCTGGGGATCGATCACTGCTTTAGAAGATTGCTACCAACCGGAACTCAGTCCGGGAAAAGAAGCAGCAATGGAAGAATACGAAGAACAGGTGTCGTGGTTTGAAGAAAGCGCCATAGATGCACTTTTATTTGAAACCATGGGCCATGCCGGTGAAATTGAAGCGGCTGTTTCACAAGAGACTTCACTGCCAAAATATCTAAGCATGATTCTAGCGGATTCTGAACACCTTTTGGATGGAACGAATTTGATAAAGTGGTTACCCGATTTGCCCAAACAAAATTTATCCGGGATTTTAATCAACTGTACAAACACCCAAACGGCATTGTCGGGAATGGAAACGATTCAGAAAATCCGTTTCGAGCCAGTTGGGGCATACCCAAATCTTGGGACGACGCAACCCACAACAGACGGTCACCTGGACAAACATATTTCCGAAACTGAATGGGAATCCTTTATTGATCGGGCGCTGGAGAAAAAAGTGAGTTTTATCGGCGGTTGTTGCGGTTCGACACCGGCCCATATCCACGCCATCCGGGAAAAGGTCGATCGTTTGTTGAATTAACTCTTTATTTGTAATATACAACTATGGAATTCGGTGAACTCTTAAAACATGTCCTGATGGACTTGCAAAGCCTCTTTCGGAGCCAGGTCTCCAAAACGGATTTATCACTGCCACAAATCTTGCTCCTCTCATCGGTACCCGATGAAGGGATCGACATGACCACACTCTCCCGTAAAATGGGTGTGGACCCCAGTACCATGACACGGCTTGTGGGTGTGCTGATCCGCCGGGGTTGGGCCGTAAAGGAAACGGCGGAGACGGACCGTCGCATGACGTTAGTTCGTCTCACTGGAAAGGGAGAAAAGCTTCAACAGGATATCGAAACCAAGATTGAAACTTTCGGGCGATCAATTTTGAGTTCCTATCCGCTGGAGGACCGGGAGGAAGTCAAAGAAATCCTCCTCGGTTTGCATTGGAATTTATCCAAGCGCAATCTGGAACGAATATAATTGTATAATACAAGTATATCTAAAATCTTGTTGAATTGGTACTCTACACACAAAAGGGATTTACCCTGGAGGAGAACGAACGATCCCTATAAAATCTGGCTCTCGGAAGCCATGCTCCAACAAACGCAAGTGGATACGGTGATCCCCTATTACACAAAATGGTTGAATCGGTATCCCACAATCACGGCTGTAGCAAACACCGATTTGGAAGCGTTGCTGAAGATATGGGAAGGTTTGGGCTACTATCAGCGTTGCCGGAATTTCTGGCTGGCTGCGCAGGAAGTCCGCGATCGGTTTAATCGTCAAATTCCCGAGGATAGCCACACCTTCCGCGCCTTGCCCGGTGTTGGGGATTACACCACTGCTGCGGTGTGTTCCATTGCCTTTAAAAAACCATTACCTGTCATTGATGGAAACGTAAGACGCTTCATGGCCCGGTTTCTGGGTTTGCGAACACTGACTCCCTATAACAGGAAACGAATCCTCCGATTTTTAGAACGCCAGATCAGCCATGAACTTCCCGGTGATTTCAACCAGGCTATGATGGAAATCGGGGCGACCATTTGCAAGCCGAAAACACCGCTTTGCAAAGAATGCCCGGTTCGGAAAGAGTGCCATGCCTTTACCTCTGGGAAACCGGAGTTCTATCCGGAAAAGGCAGCAAAAAAAGAGATACCAGTGCAAAAAGCAGTGATTGGACTGCTTTGGAAGGGTGACAAATTTCTGATCGCCCGGCGTGACGATAAACGGCATTTGGGCGGACTTTGGGAACTTCCGGGCGGGAAGATGGAATCCGGAGAAATGGAAGGAGAAACTCTGGTTCGTGAATTCAAAGAGGAATGCGCCGTGGACGTTATTGTGGGGAAGCGAGTCGGACAAGTGAAACACACTTACAGCCATTTTCAGGTTCACTTAACCTTATATCATTGCTTCCCTAAAAATGGTGCCGCAGTCATTTCGGATCAACCGATCCGCTGGATTATGCCGGAGCAGATTGGGGACTTTCCTTTCCCGGGCGCAACACATAAGCTTTTTGCGCTTTGCGATCAACAGGAGTGGAAGCGTGATTGACATTATTATTGCCGTACTCCTGATGCTATCCGGATTGATTGTCTTTGGCATACTGGGATCGCTATACCTGTTGCTGCTTGTTTTTATCCCGGCTCATCGGCTAAGTCCGGCCGCACGCGGTATTTGCCGTTTATTTCTGTGGAGTACGGGACACACGCTGAAAATAAATGGTACACCTCCTGATCCAAAAGAAGGACCCTATCTTTACCTGTTCAACCACGAATCCATGTTCGATGTGTTCATGCTTGGCGCCATGATCCCGGAATATTTTACATCCGTTGGAAAGGCCAGCCAATTTTCCTGGTTCTTCTGGGGAACTCTACTCAAACGATACGGGGCCATTCCCATAAAACGGCGTGAGTTGACTGAAGCTATTCACAGTCTGGATAAAATGGAAGAGGCCATCGGTAAGGGCGTTACCTTTATTGTGTCGCCGGAAGGAACGCGATCTCTTACAGGAAAGGTCGGGTCGTTTAAAAAAGGACCCTTTCATGTCGCTTTAAATACGGGAATAACGCTGGTGCCACTGGGAATTCAAGGCGCATTTGAATCCAAACCAAAACAGGATTGGAAAATTCGCCCGGGGCGATTGACGCTGACAATTGGTGAACCGATCAAATTTGCGGATTACAGGGGAGAGACGGTGGAATCGTTGCGCGACCGAATTCGCGCACAGATCCTGATATTGAGCGGCCGGAAGAGCGAGAATTAGACACCCCTTTTCTATCGCTACTATTTAAAGATTTTATCTGTAAAAACTCAATCCGATGGATGTTGGGAGAGGTATTCGGGCGGACCGGGTTCCATTTTCTCCAGTGTCTCTTCTTTTAACATCCCGCCAAAGAAACCGGGTTGGATCCGGGTTGTAATCCAAACGCCTGCCAAACTAAACCAGAATAATAAAGAGGTCACTTCCAAACCCACTTTCACGGAATATCGTTCTGCCAGCCAACCGGCAAGCAATGTACTGACAATCACAAGCAGCCTGGTTATAACGCCAAGGATAGTCTGAGCACGACCCATGATCCGGTTTGGAATATGTTCCATTAAAATGGTCCGGGCGATGATTCTGGCTGTATTATTCGGCAGACCCATAAAAAAGAAAACCAGCATGGCAGGTATTAACCAGGGTGTATAGGGTAATACCACACACATCATTGCCGCCAATGTATATGCGGCCAGTAAAACATCTCGTCGTTTAAACAAACGAGCAATACTCAACGCTACAAAAGTTGAAAGTAAGGCCCCAATGCCATAAGACCCATCCAGGAGTCCAAATCCCTTAGCTCCCATATTTAAAATATCATTTGAAAAGGCCAGCGTTAAAACCGCCATCCCTCCCCAAATAGCCACATCGGACAGAACAGAAGTAATACCGTAAAAGAAAACCAACCTTTTCTGACGGGCAAATTTTAAACCCCCTATAAACATAGACCACATTGAATCAGTATTTTCCGAATGAATATTGCTCACGTGTGGCGCTGTACCAATCAAACCGGCAGAAATAAAATAAGACACTGCATCCAAAGCCAGTGCGGTTTGTCCGCCCCAACTATGCACCACAAATCCGCCCAGGGCTGAGCCAAGTAATGCGCCGGTTTGATAACTGGCCGAAAGGAGCGAATTGGCTGCCATAAATTCTTTTTCAGACACCAGTTCCTGTGTGAAGGCGGAAGCGGCGGACCAGAAGATGGAACTTCCGGTTCCCACAATAAAACTCATAACATATAATTGCCATAATTGAAAATGGTCGGTCCAAAAAAGGATCGGAACGATCGCCACCGAAAGACCGCGCAGAGTATCCAGTGCAACCAGTAAATGTTTGCGGTTCATGCGATCGATCAATGTTCCGGCGCCGAGGGCGATAATTAACCCCGGGAAGGTGGACACCGCCACCATTTCTCCAACGGCCAGCTTGGATCCTGTCATGTCCAGAACAATCCAACCCACTGCAATAAAATTGAAACCCCACCCGATTAACGAGATGGCATTGCCGAAAAAGAATCGGGCGAACGTACGGTTCTTAAACAATTGGAAGGGGTGGGACATGGGTGAAATTAAGCGGTGGTGTAATTAGGGTTAATGAAAATCCTGTGTTCTGATAATTTCCTATTTTACTTTGATCATGACTGTCCCGGCTATAAACTCTGCCGATAAATCAACTTTATTTCAAGTCACAAACGAGGGGATTCCATTATGAAACGCATCTTTTTAAGTGTTCTGCTAATCATACCTGTTTTTGCTTTTCC
>CAZJWP010000014.1:0-28834 GCA_964549745.1 uncultured bacterium
CGGATAGCATCCCTACTCGGAGGCTCGAGTCAATAACCATGGACTATCCGTTCTTATATAAATACGCAAAGCATCGCGTCTCTACATCATTTGGGATTGCTACTGTTTTGCATAGGTCGTGCTTTCTGTTTCCTCAACCTTCCCCTTAATCTGAATACCCATTCCTGCCTATTTTTTACCATAAAATATCTATGGAGCAGCACGCATGAGTCAGATAATGTGGGAAGCCACTCCCGACCGGAAAGAATCCTCCCAAATGGCCCGGTTCCGGGATCAAGTGAATCAGAAACATGGATTGGATCTCAAAACCTATTCGGATTTATATACCTGGTCTATTGAAAACGGCGCTGAATTTTGGAACGCAATCCTGGAATTCGGGGAAGTGATCCACACCGGTGAACCCACTCAGATTGTGGACGATATTCAAAAAATGCCCGGGGCAGAGTGGTTCCAGGGGATCACCCTCAATTTTGCGGAAAACTTGCTACGTTTTCGCGACGATCGGAAAGCCATTGTTTTTCAGGGTGAAGGCCAAACCGTCCGCACACTCACCTATCACGAATTGTATGAACGTGTGTCCCGATTCCAACAGGCGCTCAAAGCATCCGGTGTACAAAAAGGCGACCGCGTGGCCGGATTCATGCCCAATCTTCCGGAAACAATCATCGCCATGCTGGCGGCCACCAGTCTTGGAGCTATATGGAGTTCCAGTTCCCCGGACTTTGGGATCAACGGCGTGCTGGACCGTTTTACCCAGATCGAGCCGAAAGTGCTCATTGCGGCCGATGGCTATTTCTACAACGGCAAAATCTTCGACACCCGCGGCAAATTGAAAGCGATTTGCAATGCGCTCCCAACGGTCTCCAAAGTCGTGGTTGTGAATTATGCCGGTCTTGGACCCAAACCGGATCAGGATCGGCGTGTGGTTTCCTGGGACGATTTCGTCACGCCATTTTCTCCGGAGACCATGACATTTGAGCAAACCGAGTTCGGACATCCGGTGTACATCATGTATTCCAGCGGAACCACCGGATTGCCGAAATCAATTGTCCACGGCGCCGGTGGAACCCTGCTCCAGCATATTAAGGAATTACGGCTCCACACCAACCTGACCCGCGACGATACAATCTTTTATTTCACCACCTGCGGCTGGATGATGTGGAACTGGCTTGTGTCCTCGCTCACCGTGGGAGCGACTATCGTTCTGTACGACGGTTCTCCCTTCTATCCCGATCCCAATGCCATGTGGACACTGACGGACGACTTGGGAATTTCGGTGTTCGGGACCAGCGCCAAATTCATCGCCGCTTGCGAAGCGAACAGTGTCAAACCCATGCAAACACACCAACTCCAAAATCTGCGGGCGATCCTGTCCACCGGTTCGCCGCTGATGGAGGAAAATTTCGATTATGTATATCGCGACATCAAAAAGGACGTGCAGTTGGCCTCCATTTCCGGAGGAACCGATATTATCTCCTGTTTTGCACTGGGGTCGCCCTTGCTTCCCGTTTATCGCGGAGAATTACAATGCCGGGGATTGGGAATGAAAGTGGAGTCCTATAATTCCAATGGAAAACCGGTGTTAAACGAAAAAGGCGAACTGGTCTGCACCCAGGCATTTCCTTCCATGCCGGTTCACTTCTGGAATGATCCCGACGGACAAAAATACAGGAATGCCTACTTCAGCACTTTTCCCGGAGTCTGGCATCATGGCGATTATATCGAAATAAACGATCATGGCGGTGTCAAAATCTTTGGACGCAGTGACGCGACTTTGAATCCGGGCGGTGTGCGCATCGGCACGGCCGAAATTTACCGCGTATTGGAGCGTTTACCGGAAATCAGTGACAGTCTGGTGGTGGGGCAGAATTGGAAGGATGACGAACGGGTGATCCTTTTCGTAAAAACAGCAGATTCGGCTGAATTGACCGAAGCGTTGATCCGGAACATCCGAACGTTGATCCGTTCCGAACTTTCACCAAGACATGTCCCGGCTAAAGTGTTACCGGCTCCGGATATTCCCTACACGATAAACGGTAAGAAAGTAGAAATCGCCGTGAAAAAAATTATCCACGGCGATTCCGCATTAAATCGGGATGCGTTGGCAAACCCGGAGTGTCTGGATTATTTCAGGGATTTGCCTGAACTGTCCGAATAATTCCCGCTAAAAGTTCCGAACCATATCGATCACATCCACCACACGGTTGGAATAACCCCATTCGTTATCGTACCAATTCAGGGTCTTAACCATATTTCCTTCAATAACCTTGGTAAACGGTGCATCGAAGATAGACGAGTGTGGGTTTCCAATAATATCGGAAGAAACCACCGGTAAATTGGAAAACTCCAGGATCGATTTCAAATCGTCTGAACGGCTGGCTTCCCGGACAACTTCGTTGACCTGATCAACGGTGACGTCTGTTTTCAGGTGGGTCACAAAGTCCACCACTGAACCATCAGGAACCGGCACGCGCATTGCGATGCCGTCCAGTTTCCCTTTCAATTCCGGTAAAACTTTTCCAACGGCGCGGGCAGCACCCGTTGTTGTCGGAATTATGTTTTTTGCCGCTGCACGAGCTCTCCGCCAATCATTATGAGGTACGTCTGCCAGACGCTGATCGTTTGTATAAGCGTGAATCGTATTGATCACACCGTATTCAATCCCAAAGTTATCGTTCAGAACTTTGGCCATAGGCGCCAGACAATTGGTCGTGCAACTGGCATTGGAAATGATTTTGTGACTGGCGTTCAATCCTTTGTGGTTTACACCCTTCACAACGGTGTAATCAATTTCATCCTTCGCCGGAACTGTCAGAATAATGCGACCGGCACCGGCTTGTAAATGGGATTCCAGTGCTTCCCGGGTGCGAAAAAGTCCCGTCGATTCAATAACAATATCGACTTCCATTTCCTTCCAGGGCAGATTCTTCGGATCTCTTTCTGCCACCAGTTTGATACTATGGTTCGTTGTTTTCATATAATCGCCGTCAAGTTCGGCCTTATCCTTAAAGTGTCCCTGAACGGTATCATATTTCAGGAGGTAAACCATAATGTCTTTCGGTGCGATGTCATTTATGGCCACCACACTAATATCGGAACGACTGTTCAAAATCCTGAACACGGAACGTCCGATCCGTCCGAAACCATTGATCGCGATTCTCATGACCGGCCTCCTTTCCCTTCAGCCGTATCCAATTTTGCATACATCTCAATCACTTCCAGAATCCGTTTTGAAAAGCCCCAGCCGTTGTCATACCAACATAATGTTTTAAGGAACCGATCCCCGGTCACCATTGTCGCCCTTGAATCGAAGATCATGGATTCGCTGGAGCCGATCACATCACTGGATACAATTGGATCCTCAGTATAACCTACCACTGATTTCAGCGGTCCTTCGGCTGCTTCTTTCAGCACTGCATTCACTTCGGCCGCCGTTGGCGCCGAATCGTACTCGGTGGTCAGATCAACGCAAGATCCGTCCGGAACCGGAACATTTAGCGCGAGACCTTCCAGTTTGCCTTTGAATTTGGGCATCAATTGTTCCACGATATTCGGAGACCAGGTGTTGTTTGGAATAATGTTTTCCACCGCTGAGCGGCTCCGACGCAAATCGGACCTTACCGCATCCGCCAATGGTTGATCCGATGTATAAGCATGAACAGTGGTCATCATGGCTCGGTTCACTTTAAAGCGCTTGTCCAGAATGCTCAACATTAATGCCAATACCTGGGTTGTAGAGGACGTTGTTGTCACGATTTTATCGCTTTTTTGAATCTCACCGTCATTGAAACCACGAATAACGATCCTGTCGATTGGATCCAATGGCGGTATCGTAACAATCAGACGTTTGGCGCCAGCCTCAAGATGTTTTTCCAAATCCTGTAAGCGGTTGAATTTTCCGGTAGCGTCCACAACAATATCGACACCCAAGGCATCCCAGGGGATGGTCCCCGGTTCGCCGCCGCTGAGGATCCGCGCGCTTTGACCGTCCATTGTAAGATAACTTCCATCCAATTCGGCGCCTTCCAGTGATCCATGGACGGAGTCACGCATCAGTAAATAGTGAAGGGCTTCCGGTGATCCAAGATCACTGATAACCCGAAATTTTAATCGCGGATTCTTGTATCCCAGACGAAACAGGTTTCGCCCGATGCGTCCGAATCCGAATAATCCGATTTTTAAGGTTTCGTTCATTTTAACCTCAGAAATAACTGCTAAAAATATTCTTTATTGACTCCGAATGTACCGAGATAATTCGATAATAAAAAAACGTAACTCTTACCTGAGTTACCATTTCTATTTCATTGACAGGCCAAGCTGAAAAGTCGCGACCGGTTCGTCGTCATACAAGTCGGGAACGGTTGCGGTAACCTGCACCGGAATGGTGACTCGTTCTTCGGTACGTTTCACTTCTTCGATGGCTTTGGAAATGGTCGTACCGTCGTGGCATTCGAATACCACGTCTCCGTCTGCACGTTTATGAAAATCCGCGTGAAAATCTTTGAACACGAGTTTAATTGTATCGCCTTCGCGACGAATGATCCGCAAAGCAATTAATCCGCCCGCTAAATCAGCGCCGGCTGCCAATGAGCCAAGATACATGGATCCCAGATGATTTTTGGATCGGCGACGCAATCGAATCTTCAGGCGGCAGGATTCGTCGTTCAGTTCGGAGACCGTGGGCCGCAGATACCAAATTAACGGGATTTTCCAGATCCCGATGACCCAGACGAGCCTTGTGGCTTTCCAATCAATCTTCATCCGTATCCTCGTCCTCTATATCTTCGATCCGGAACCACTTTTTACCGGTAGGATTTTTTTGCTTTGCCATTCGACTCAGACTTAAGGCGGCAATACCAATCAAAACAACCCATAGGGCTGTGTGAACCAGTTGAAAAAGGTCCGCTGACATTAAAAAATGCATGGTTTAATTTCGGACTGCCGGCATAAAGAAAGTTAGCTTAATCATGAATATTCCGGGCAAATGAACAGGGTTTTGATATTAAAAATACCCGCCTTAGTTTTGTCTTCAATTCACAAACCGCATTCAGAAAATTACCCATGAGTTTAAAAGTAAACGTCCCCAGTGTTCATCTGGACCACATGCTGAAACAGACCCGGAACCATCATGTGCAGCTTAGCCAGATGGCCGATGCCAAAGCCAACATGCTTCTGACTGTTGCCTCCGTCGTCATCACAATATCTGTTCCACATTTGATGGATGCCAATCTCCGTTGGCCCGCGTTGATTCTCATCATTTTCGGGCTGGCAACCATTGTCCTTTCAACATACGCGGTTATGCCAAAAATGCCCGTCGTGTTTAAATCCGGTGATAAGCCGGATATTAAAAGCCCCTTATTTAATCTCCATTTTTTCGGAGATTTCGCCCGTATGAGCTACGATGACTATGAAGAAGCAATGGAAGAACTGTTGAACAGTCCGGACCGTTCTTATGAAAGTATGGTGAAAGAAATCTATACGTTGGGAGTTTTCCTGGCGAAGAAGAAATACCGGTTTATTCGGCTAAGTTATATGGTATTTATCATTGGTTTTTTTGCCAGTGTCATTATGATTTTGGCTACAACCGGAATATCACACTAGTCGTCTGAAAATATAATTTCCCTTTTTCTTCCAACACTGCTTATTAAGGTGGTGTTGAAGTCTTTTTTCTAAAGAGAATCCTAAATCTACCGATAAATATATTGCCCACCAGAGGTTCTTATGCAGAAAAATGGAACCAAACACAGACTATTGTCAGGGATGACAAATATTCAGTTAGCGCTGATTTCAATCAGCATTTCGATAGCTCTGCTTTTTGTCTTTCATAAATGGAGTCAGTTCGCGATCCGCTCCGAAGTCACAAGCGAGGCACGAATGATCCAATCATTAAAGACCAGCCTGTCCACATATTCTATGACTTCAGTGATTTCAGGAAAATCCGAACAGTTTCCGATCAATCCGTTCCTGGCGTTAAATGCACTGCCGCCAAAATATATTTCGTGGGAAGATCATGATCCGGACAAACCGGATTCCTGGCATTTTTTACAGGAATATTCCTGTATTGTTCATATTAGGAGAGATGGGACACGATTGGTCTGGAATTACAATCATTCCACCGGTGAGATTGTATTTAACGAACGGAAACTGGCTTTGAAAAACTAGCGAAGGTATTCGCGGAAAAAAGTCAACAGTTTCTCCTGAAATTCCGGATGGTTGTGGCAGTCAGAATGCCCGTAACCTTGCACACTCCAGCGGGTCACTTTTTCATAGACACCAGCCTTTTCCAAACGAAGTACTTCTGAATGAGGGATCGTTTTATCTTCGGTACCATGGATCAGAAACACATTTCCCTCAATGATTCCCATATTGTTGATCGGTGCAATCGATTTGATCCGCTTATGACTCAATAACTCAAAATAGCGGTAAAAGGCCCACCGAAACGGGTAGCGTGGAACATGCCGCTTGGAAAATTCCGCATCCAGCACGGTGATTGGATGGGAAAAGGCACCAACTGTCGCCACGGCTTTTACCTGAGGACTTAAAGCCGCCGCATAGAGTGAAGCGGATCCGCCAATGGAAAGTCCTATCAATCCCAGCTGATTTTTTAGAACCTCCGGCTTTGCACTGACCCATTTAATCGCCGCTATGATATCCTCGGCGAATTTCAACATGGATGAAAAAGAGTCGGGATCGCTGTTTCCGTGATTTCTGGAATCAAAAGCCAATATGTGATACGGTTCATTTTTCAATATGTCGATGTAGGGCAAAGCGCGATCCGCATTTCGTCCCCAGCCGTGGAGGATGATCATGGTTGGAAGCGGTTCGTCTGATTCTTTTTCCATCCACCACCCAAACAGGGTCTTTTCGTCTTTCGTTGGAATCCGGACTTCAGTGTAATCAACCCCAACCGAAGAGGGATCAGCTTTATGTTCCTGAATTGAATTCCTAAAAAAGTATTTTCCGGCAAACAGCGGCAATCCAAGGACTGCCACTGCCGCCAGAATAACTACAACCCAGGTCACCATTATAAAAGATCTGTTGGGTCGAATCCTTCCGGACGACCGTATTCAACTTTATCGATTTTTCCTTTTCGGATTGCGCGCTTCAAAAGGAATTGCTCCACCCCGGTATAAATTGAAGGAATCAGAAACAGTGTCAGCATGGTCGATACGGTCAATCCACCAATGACTGCCCGTGCCATCGGCGACCAAATCTCAGCGCCGGATCCTAATTCCAGTGCCAAAGGCAACATGGAAAGAATCGTAGTCAGGGCTGTCATCAGAATCGGGCGTAACCGTCGGCGGCCGCCGATAATGACAGCTTCATATAAACCTTTGCCGTGTAATTCACGTTGTTGATTCACGTAGTCAATTAAGACGATACCGTTATTTACAACGATTCCCACCAGAAGCACGGCACCAATTAATGCCGTAACACTCAAATTTGTACCGGTCAGGACCAGCCCCCAAACGACACCAATCAGCGCCAGCGGGACTGTGAAGAGAATAATGAACGGATCCAGCAGGGATTCAAACTGGGATGCCATCACCATATAGACCAGGAATATGGCGGCAATGATCGCGAAGAACAGGTACATAAACGATTCCATCTGATCCTGGGCATTTCCACCAATCTCCCAGCGGAAATCCGCCGGGAAGGAGATGGTATCCATTCCTTTGATAATATCTTTAGTAACAGATTGTAAATCCCGATCTGACACCGTGCAATAAACGGATGCCATTCGATCCTGATCTTCACGGTAGATTGTCGTCGCCGCATCCCCAGGGACAATCTTGGCCAGGTTTGCCAGAGGTATTTGCGCACCCATTGGAGACGTGATATATACATTTTCCAAATCAGCCAGAGAGTTCCGGTATTGCCGATCCAATTGCATGAAAACATCGTATTCGTCGCCGCCGTCACGATAGGTGGTAACTACGGTTCCTTTGATGCTGGATTCGATCGTCGATGCAACTTGTGCGACAGTCAGTCCCATGGCAGAAATACGATTGCGGTCCAGATAAACCTGGTACTCGGGGCGCGGTGCACTGTAGTTGGTTTGCACATCGGTGACACCTTCCACAGATTTCATCATTTCTTCCACTTTGCCCCCCAGTGTTTCGGCAATTTCCCGGTCATATCCAAAGATCTTGACCTGAATGTCACCCTGGCCGCCCATTCCGGGAGGTCCGCCGTTTTCATCAAAGGTTACTTTTATACCGGGGACGTTGGCAAAATCCTTTCGAAGCTGGTCCTGAATTACAAATTGGCTCCGTTCCCTTTCACTTACGTCGGGAAGCGTGACCATCATGCGCCCTTTATTGGAACCATTCGCGCCAAAGAAAGCGCCGAAGCCTTCGGCGGTGCCGAAACTGGAATAAATGTTGGTTGCTTCCGGGACATCCTTTCGAACTATATCTTCCAGTTGTTTAAATGTCTGGTCAGTCGATGTAAGCGATGTGCCCGCCGCTCTTTCAATGTTCACGCCGATAAAAGACCGATCCGATTTTCCAAGAAAATCACCGCCGATTATTTTAAACATGTACATGGATATCACAAAGATCACAAAGATCGAAGCCATGAACAGTTTCTTCCGCTGAAGTACTTTATCCAATAATTTTACATAACCACGTTCCATCCGGTTCAAAAATTGCCCGATCCGGCCTTCATGTTCCGGGTGTTTGAATCCGGTACGGCGGCCCAGCCAGCGTGAGGCCAACAAGGGAATCAGGGTAAGGGCTACAATCAGGGATGTGGTCAGGGAAAACACAATCGTCACGGCCATATCGTTAAACATGACCCCGGCAATTCCCGGGACAAACAGGATGGGGACAAATACAGCCAGCGTCGTGAGTGTGGAAGCAATAACAGCGGTCGATACTTCGGATGTTCCTTCATCCGCCGCTTTCATGATCGTCACTCCCGATTCATGATGCCGGAAAATATTTTCCAGTACAACAATCGCATTGTCCACTAACATACCAATGGCCAGCGCCAGACCAGCCATGGAAATGATGTTTAGCGTTAATCCGCCCATGTCCATCACGAAAAAAGTGAGGATGACAGACACGGGGATAGAAATCGCAACAATCAGCGAACTTTTTAAACTTCGCAGGAAAAACAAAAGAACGAAAAAGGCCATTAAAAACGCCAGGAATGCAGTGTTCTTTAAATTATTGATAGACCTCAAAATAAATTTTGAGAAATCTACAATCGTTTCAAACTTGACCCCTTGCCCGGTTTTTTTTGCAATATTTGGTAATTCCTTCGCAACTGCTTTCGCGGTTTGAACCGTATTTGCATCGGTCTGTTTTTGTACCAACAATAACAACGAAGATTTCCCGTTATTCCGGATGATTTGACGCTGTTCTTTAAAGCCATCAACCACCCGGGCTACATTTTTCAGATAAATCTGAACGCCTTTTTTATTCCCGATAACGGCGTTCTCGATCTGATCCACACTGGAAAATTCACCTTTGGTTTTAACGGAATATTCCTGTTTGGCTTCATCGACCAAACCGGCCGGGATTTGCAAATTGTCCATGCGCAAAACCTGGGAGATCGTATTCATGGACAAACCTTGCGCTGCTAATTCATGCGGATTGACCAGAATCTTGATCTGGCGTTCCAGTCCGCCCTGGACCGCAACACTGGCCACACCTTTGATCCGTTCAATCCGTGGTTGGATCTGTTCCTCAACCAGACGTCGAAGCTGCGCTATTCCCAGCTCGGAAGAACTGACTGCCAAATACTGGATTGGCTGCATCGACGGATCAAACGCAAAGGTAATGGGTTCACTGGCATCTGTTGGAAGGTAATCACGAACCAGGTCAATCATTTTCCGGACATTGATCTCTGCCTGATCCATATCGGTTCCCCAGTCAAATTCCAGGGTAATAACGGAGGTTCCCGCTCTTGATTGTGAAGATATTCGCTTCACATTCTCAACGGAAATCACTGTTTTTTCCAAGGGACGTGTCAGGGAATTTTCAATATCTTCCGGGCCCACACCTTCATACTGGGTGATGATACCGATCACCGGAAAAGTGATATTCGGATACAGATCCAGTTTCAAACTGGTCAATCCGAAGAGCCCAAATCCCACGGCGATCAGGTAGATCATGGTAAAGGTGATCCCCCGGCGAATAGCAAGTTTGGATAATATCATAGCTGCCTACTTCTCAAATTTAATTTTCAGACGGAACAAAAACTTTAACGGAATCGCCGGGCTCCAGATTGTGTTGCCCAACCGTCACAATGGTTTCTCCGGATTGTAAGCCGTCCACCACCTCAGCTTCGTCATCGGAAAGGATGCCGGTTTTTACGGGACGCAATTCAGCTTTATTCTTGTCAACTACATATACAAATCGATCAATCTCAACCTTGGCCGTGGAGAGTTGTCCATTGTCATACGCCAGGCGTGTCTTCTCAATAATATTCGCTTTTCCAATTACAACAGCATTTTGATGTTCGTCCAAAACGACCTCCACTTTGGAAAACATTCCCGGTCTGAGCAAATGCCCCGGGTTGGGAATGCGAATTTCAGCCTCAGCCGTGCGCGTCATTGGATTTAACGTGGGATTTACACGGGCAACCTTACCTTTGAAAACTGTATCCGGGTAGGCGGTCACATTAACAAGGGCTGACTGTCCCATCTCAATATCAGGAAGTTGCCGTTCGATCACGTTGATCAGGATTCGAACGGTATCCATATTGGCAATCTCAAACAGGGGAATTTGGGGCGCGGCCTGATCGCCTTCATTCAGCGAACGAAGTACAATCACACCGGTTACCGGCGCTGTAATTTTGGTATCCTTCAACTGGCTTTGAGCCGAAGAATAGGCCGCTTCCAACTGTTTCACCGAAGACCGGGCCGCATCTCGTTGGGTGGTCATCGCATCCATCTGAGATTGACTGACTGCCTTTTCTTTGTACAATTTTTTTAATCGATCGTACTCGGAGTTCACATTTTGAAGCTGAGCCCTTGCAGCATCCAACCCGGCTTTCGCCTGATCTGCCGCCTGGTGGATTTTCTCCGTGTTGATCTCCGCCAATAATTCACCGACTTTTACTTCATCGCCAATATCATGATGCAGGCGAACAATTTTATTCGGAATGGTTGAATAGACTTTCACCGAATGATCGGCAAGAATATCCCCAAAGAAGGTGGTTGTTTTTTCAATCGCCTGACGGCTGACCGTACCGACATTTACCGGAACTATCTTAACGTCAGGATCGTCAGAATTTGCCTTCTTTTTCCCACAGCCAATGAGGGTCAATGTTAACAATGTGATTATCAGAAGTTCTTTTTTCATGGTTGTACCTATAATTGGTTTAAAGCTTTTTGCAATCCGGCCAAAGCAAGATTGTATTCATACAATGATTGTTGATGGGTCATTTGTGCCTGGCTTAACACCAGTTCTGAATTCATGACTTCCAACTGTGTGCTGGCCCCCTCCTGGTACCGGAGTTTTGCCAGTCGGAAGGCTTCGCGGGCCTGTTCCACCAGTTTAATTTGTGCCGTCACCTTTTCTTCGGCCTCCTGCATGGTGAAATAGGCGCCTTCCACTTCCATACGAATTCCTCGCACAAGGGCTTCCCGTTGATCATCTACTTCATGCAAACCAATCTTAGCTTGCTGAACTTTGGCGCTGGTTTGCAATCCATTGAAAATTGGGATGCTAAGACTCAAGGAAGAATTGAATGATTTGTTAAAGTCATCACCTGTGAAGTTCAAATCATTTCGTTGGCCCTGATACTGATACGCAGTCTGGAAAATGAGTGCCGGAGAATACGCTGCTCTTGCAAGGCTTAATTGCCTTTGTGCCATCGATTTCTGAAGTTTTATGGACCGAACTTCCGGACGGTTAGTCAATGCCAAATTGAAGATATTGTCAATATCCTGCTTGGTCAAGTCACTGGGCTCATAAGTCAATTTGTCATTAATAACCAATTCTACAGACGGATCTAATCCAATAACCGTGCGCAGGCGCGATTCGGCTAAACGGGCATTGTTACGCGCTGATATCACTTGAGGCTGGTAGGAAGCCGCCTGAACCTCAGCCTGCAATACATCAAAGTCGGAGGATTTTCCCGCTGCCCTGAATTCCTGAACCTGTTTCAGGTTTTCCCGGGCTGTTTCCAGGGCAGTCTCCATTACTTCGACAGCTGAGCGTGTGAATAAAACACCGTAATAGGCGCCGGTTGCGTCGAAGAGCACTGATTGCCGGGTTGTTTGCTCCTGATTCTGTGCCAGTTTATTTCCCAGCTTACTCATTTGATACCCATTCCAGGCAGCGCCGCCTAAAAAGATGGGTTGTTGAAGATTCAAACCCGCTGTCACCGTATTTTCCGATCCCATTTTAAATGAAATCTGTCCGGCTCCACCAGGGTTATCAAAAAATATGGTCGGTAACTCCCATGCCCGCTGGTAATTGGAAAACCCGCTCACCGTTGGAAGCAGATTTCCACGGGATTCATCCACCTTTTGAGATGATTTATAGACCTCTTTCCTTGCTAATTTCACCTGGGGATTATTTTTAAGCGCCAGGTCGCGGACTTTCTTAAGGTTCAAATTTGTTGAATTTTGAGCCGCCAGGATCGATACCCCTAAACTGAGTATCAGTCCCAAATTGACCGATCGGAGTTTCAAAAGTTTTGTATTAGGCATGCACAATACCTCTTTGAATAATGGTTGAAATCTCGGTTTTCAAATTATCCAGCGAAACCGATCCATTGGAGATCATCCATTCCATGATTACAGCCGTGGTGGCGCCGGTCATGGTCAGAGCTACCGCTCTCGGCGAAACCGGCGCATCGGAAGGAATGAACCGTTCAACCGCTTGTTCCAATTCATGTACGTATGCACCGCGCAACTTCATGATTTGCTGACGTACTTCCCGGTGTTCCTGTGATTTGATCTTGGCTTGCTCTGCATGCGTCAGCCGGAATAGATAATGTTCCCGACAACTCTCATCGATCATGACATGAACTCCAATATTAACGAGTTCTTCCAATGATTGAGCCGTCGCTAATTGCACACTGATTTTTTGGATCAGCGCTTCAAATTTTTCACGTATCAAAGTGAAGAACAGATCTTCTTTGTTTTTGAAATAGAGATAGATGGTTGCTTTGCTGATTTCCACTTCTTCGGCAATTTGGTCCAGTGTGGTATTCATAAAGCCATCTTTGGCAAAAAGATGTTCCGCGGCGGCCAGAATATTGGCCCGTCGTCTTTCCTTTTCCCGTTCTTTTCGATCTGAAATACTCATTTTTTCTCCGAATAACTGATCAGTAAATTACTGACTGGTCAGTAAGTATACAATTAGTTTTTTACCTTTTTTAACTGAACATACGGCACGGTCTAACAATTGCAATGGTAGGTATCGGTCAAAAAAAATGGTATAATAACAAAAATCACTAACGGATAAATTGTATAATCAGATGGTTTTCACTGAAACGGGTAAAAGTAAAATTTGTATTGGTGTTTTTATTCCGATATAGAGAAAACCACGGTTTATGGCCGTGGTTGAATCATTTTTGATCATCCCGCGATCGGGATGTCGCCCTTATGGGCGTCATTTACAAGGTCCCACGGAATTTCCCGTGGGATTCCATTTCAAATAGCCATCGGTTCTTAGTCAATTTTCCATATTAAATATGGAGGCTCTAACCGGGGAATATTATAAATCGGATACCGACATTGATATTCCCACTCCACCTTTTGAATGTTTTAAATTTTATTCTAGTGAATTAACTGATTGCAGCCGGATCAATCTGCTCAATCGTATCCTTTAATTGTTGAAAAGAAATAGGCTTTCCCATATACTGGTTGAACCCATGATCGTTTACAAATTCTTCAATTTCCGAATATGTATATGCCGTAACTGCAATAATCGGGATTTCTATATATTCCTCCCTTTCCCGCACTTTTTGCATGAGATTCACACCAGACATTCCCGGTCCAAGGGCAATATCAAACAACATCAAATCCGCTTTTACTTTTTTCAGTAAATCAAGCGCTTCTTCAGCATCACGGGCTGCCAGCATTTCTATGTTCAGTTTCCCCAGCATTAATTCCATTAGCTTTAAGTTGAGCGGGTCATCTTCTACAACGAGTATTTTTAGTTTATGCGTCTGCACCTCGGGTTCCATCACTTTCTAAGTTATTCAAATTGGTAATGAAAAGTAAAAAATATT
Source organism: uncultured bacterium (assembly GCA_964549745.1). GTDB lineage: Bacteria > Fidelibacterota > Marinisomatia > Marinisomatales > J089 > J089. The sequence goes on from CAZJWP010000014.1 coordinate 14,200, forward strand.
GCCATGAGGCATGTTTGGCCTGACGCCTACAGTTCCATTGTGAACTTCGGCTATCCTTTTTACGATGGCTAATCCTAAACCACGCCCATGTTTCTTACCTTTAGACAACTGCACACCCCGTTCAAATATTTTATTAATTTGACTCTTCTCGATTGTTTTTCCAAAATCACAAACTTCAATGATAACATTACCATCGTTTCGAAATGCCAAAACCTGAATGCGTTTCCCTTTGGATGCATACTTGATGGCATTACTAATATAATTTTTAATGACTTCTGCCACGAGCAGGTTGGCGTTCAGTTTAAGATCGCCCGATAAATCCATATCCAGGCTCATCCCGGCCTGTTTAATCTCTGCCTGATAGTCCCGGACAACATCCGCTACCACTTCCCCCATATCCAACGGCTCTTTATGAATATCCTCCCCAAATGCAACCCGGGAGAGTGCCGTGGCGTTTTCAATGACAGCCAGTAAATTCTCAGTACTGTCTTTCACAAGATGAAGCATTTCATTATCCGGTTCCGTGGAAAGCAACATATCTGTCATTCCAAATATCACCCCGGCCGGGTTCTTTAAATCGTGACTGATCACATCCAACAGTGTTTCTTTCATGTCATTCATGGAAGCCAATTCACCTGCCAGACTGCGAAACTTTTGCTCGGAGTCGGCGACTTTCTTCTGGTAAGCAATACGTTCGGAAATGTCCGTATAGATAGCGCAAATGTGAGTGTCCTCCGATTCAAATATTATCGGAAAGGCAATGACTTGTACATCAAATTCAGTGCCGTCTTTTTTTCGGCGTTGGGTTTCAGTCCCCACGACACCCGACTGCGTAACCGTATCGGATAGCTTGTGAGATTCTTCCAGCAAATGTTCGGGGACGATATGCTGCTCTATACTCTTATCGAGAATATCATCGCGTGAATATTGGAATAATTCTTCAAACCCATTGTTAACATTGACAACAATATCGTCATTTTTAACGATGACGATTGCCTGTGGAGAGTTATTAAACAATTGTGAAAAGAGAGTTTGCTGGCGTTCCTGCTCTTTTTCAGCGCGTTTTCTCGCAATCGCTAAAGCGATCTGCTCCGATACAAAATTCAATACATCCAAGTCTGTCTGGTCGTATGCATTTTCATCTTCATAGGACTGGACGGCAATAATGCCGATTGTCTTATTTTCTGCAACTAATGGAGCACCTAACCAAATTTTTGAAGTGGTGCCAAGTAATGATATCTTTCCTTCTCTTTCGAGACGCATCATGTCTTCGGATGTCACCAACAAAGGTTTCCGAAGACGCATAACATATTCGGAGAGTCCGTTGCTTAAAGCCTGGGGACCGGGATTGGGATCGTTTTGATCAATGTAATATGCAAAATCAACCTGGCGATGGTCTTCATCCAGAAGCGCAATATAGATATTCGTCGTATCCAAAACAGAAGATAAATACCGATGGATCGCTTCGTAAAGCTCTTGCAGATCGCTGGTCTGAACCAGAGCCTCCGAAATCTGGTAGACCACAGCCGATACTTTCTCAACGCGCTTTTCAATCGATACGTCACGAATAGTCGCCAACAAAAAGTCATCATTTGAGATGGTCAATTTATTCAGCGTCACCTGAGCATCAAACTGAGAACCGTCCAATCGATTCAGGTACCAATCAAAACTAACCATGCTTCCTGCATACGCTGATTTAATCTTCTCTTTAAATGCGTTCTTAGACAGGGAACCATCATACTGCATAAGCGGTGAAAAACGTGTCATTGGCTCGCCAATGATTTGATTTCGTTTAGCGCCAAACATTGTCAAAGTTGTCTTATTACAATCAAAAACCGTGTCATTTTTCAGTACAATTTTGGAATCAACACTGGATTCGAATAGGGTTCTATATCGGCGTTCGCTATCGGATCTGGCTATCTCTGCCATTTTTCGATCCGTAATATCCCGAGCTACAATTTGGGTTGCCGGACTTCCTTCATATTCGATAGTCGAAGCATCCAATTCAATATCCACAACTTCTTTATCAAATCGTAATATCTTTATTTCCAAAGGAGTGACATGGCGCGGACTATTAACCATTTCGCTGATTTTTTCTACCAAACCTTTTCGATAATCAGGATGGACCATTTCTTCCAAACCATAGCTAAGAAATTCCTCTTCATTGGTTGCTCCAAGGAGACGAAGTCCTGCGTCATTGATATAAATAAATCGTCCTTTGCGATATACGGCAATGCCAAATGGTGAATTGCTGATCAGTGAACGATAATTTTCTTCTTCGCTCTGAACCAATGCAAACGTGTCATAGAGATTCCGCTGTCGGACCAATGAGAGACGATATAACCAGCTAAGAATGACAGCAGCGATCAATCCAAAATACAAAACCAACATTTGACCCGGCGTTTGTAACCGGGCCACAAAATTGGGTGCCGGCACCATCTGGAGTTGCCATGTATTGTCCAAAATATTCATGGATCGAGACACCATAAACGGTGAATAGCGTTGTGACCCTTCTTCTGTATTTGAAAGAACTACTTGATGATTACCATCTTCCAAAAAATAGAAAAAATCGGATTGGGATGCCTGAACCAATAAAGGATCAAAAAACTCTTTTATTCGGAATACACCGTTAAAATATCCTTCTATTTTCCCGTCTTTCCAGATTGGGAAATAGGTGGCAAAACCAACTCCCCCCTGATATAATTTGATTCCGTTTGTACATACATCCATTCCGGTTTTTTCCGCTTTGTTGAAATAGGGAGCGGCCATTGGATGTGTGTGTAAATCTTTTCCCAGAGCCAAGATATTCGGTTTATACGGTGCAACCCATTGAATAACACCATCCTTATTGACATAATTCAGTGCCTGAACTCCTTTGAACTCATGAAGAAGATCATCCACCTCTTTACTATATTCGCTATACGAAGTAATAGGTTCTCGCAGGTAGTGTGTCCGAAGGAAACGAATGGTTCCTAAGCGTACATTGATATAATCTCCAAGACGATCCGCGGTTTGGTTGACCGTCAATTCTGTTCGCAGTTTTAGATTAGAAACACTTTCATTCCCTAAATATTTCCAAACACCAACCACCAATGAAGCAAATAGGACCAATGCAATAAGCGGAAAAATGACCGTATGGTTCGAAAAGAATGGACTATACCGATTCTTTGCTGATAGCGGACGGGTTCTTTCTTTGGTTTTGAAGGGTTGTTTCATCAAGAACTGCAATTATGTATATAACAAGCGGAAAGATAGAGTATTTTTTTAAATGTATGCCACCCTCAATAATAATAAATGCCGCCCAAAAGGCGGCATTTATTTGAACTTATTCTGCAGCTCCGGAATCAACTTCGGTGGTATCCGGTGGTGCCGGAGGTTTGGGCTTTTCTCCCCAATATGATGTTTTCGGGTTGACTTGATACATCACATTGGCGTTTGTCAGATAAACGTTAGGATTGCCCTCAATCCGTATATTATTCCGTGTCCATTCGGAAGTGGAACGTCCCATAATGATATGAGCCAATTCCTTGTTATTTTTATCGTATAGTTTCAAATGAAGTCCGGATGAATCATCGACCGAATAGGTTTTCCATTTGTCCGGATTCCGTGAAACCAGCGTTTCTTTTTTTACCTTCAATACATTGTCAAAGAGATTCGTAATCCGATTGTCCCGAATGGCAAGGGAATCAACTCCCGGAATAGTCCAGGTATCGGCAGTCTTGATCAGATTTAGCGTATCCGTTTTATTGAAGATTTGAACATGAGTAACCTGATCCGGATTTCCGGTAAATGCTAAATCAGTCGAAGATTCATGCCGTCCTTCCATCCAGCGATTAATGAGAACCGCAACAATCATCACAACCAGGATGATCAGTAGATTTCGTGTATTCTTAGCCATAAATCTCCTCGATTCTTTCGGACCGTTTCTTTTCCTGTTTCCAACGGAAGAATCCCAACGCAATGATCAGCAATGGCGGCAACAGAATGTTCATCCATTTCATCCGGGATTTTGCTTCGTCTGAAATTTCTTCCAGAGGACGCGTGGTTATCTCCCGTGAACGAAGCCCGACCAATTCACTATCGCCCATCAGATAATCCACTGCATTCTGCACAAAAACAGCATTGTCCGGAATACCGCCGCTACCCTTGTCATCAAAAAACCGGGAATCACCGACCAATATAATTTGGCTGGTTGAACCTGAATCCGCATGCTTGTGAATTACCAGTGCTGCCACTGTTGCGGAAGGTTGTGTCAAACTCTGGAAAGCCGGATTATTGAGCGGCCCCAAATTGAAGTTCGAAGTCACAATACCGGTTTGATCGGAAGTTTTGAAAAGCGGCAGGAACTGGTCCGTCGTATCGGTCACAGCCGAGGCCACTTCACTGGGGAACAGAATCTGGATTTGTTCCAGGCCCTTTACAATCGGATGATCTCCAAAGCTGCGAATCAACGGGAAATAAGGATATTCCACATTGGTATTCATCCGGAAAAACCCGCGATTTTGCGTAACGGTCACCTGTCCGCATCTTTTGTCCAGAACCAGATCCTGTTTCAAATCAATCCCGTTATCCTTTAGAAATCCGAAGATGTTGGATTTAATCGGCGTGGCTCTCTGATCCTGAAGATTGGCCGTCACACCATTCTGAGCAATGAGCAAATTTCCGCCGCGATCCAGATAGTCATTCAGGTTCTTCAATTCTTCGGCCGGGACCGAATCCTGAACTCCATTGACCAGAATACAGGAAATATCCTTCTGAACCGGTCGATCTAAAGACAGCGACCGCACGGAATACGCTTCACCCAGTTTTTCATTCAGGGTCTGATTCTTCACATCCTGACCGGTAAAGGTTGCGAATCCAACCATGCGTTTTTCCGAATCCACCAAACGCTTGATCTTGGTTGTGATTTCGTATTCCAATCCGGTCGTGGATTGAATCAATGGAATCACTTCTTTTTTATCTTCATAGAATAATTGCATTCCCATGAAGACTCGTTTGATCTCCATTTTATCATTCTCAACCACCTGAAGCTGGACCGGCATGATCCCTGCTTTTTGCGCTTCCTGAGCCAGCTTATCTTCACTAGACGGTTTATAAAACTCGAAGCGAATATTTCCATCGGCATAGGCGGCATATTCTTCCAGAATATCCTGAAGGTAGCGCCGGTTGTTGGCATAATCTCCGGGAAGATTCTCTGAGAAGAATACCTTTATCGTGAGTAAATCATCGATTTTCTCTACCACCGTTTTACTCGATTCTGAAAGGGAATACATTTTATTGTCGGTCAAATCCCAGCGGAAAAACCAGCTTCGTGCAACGATATTCAGCAAGATCACAACCACAATTGAGATTGTAACATACAGCGTAAAGGATTTTTTATTTTGAACAGCCATTTGACTTACCTCCATTTCCGCATTTCAAGAAGGCGGATCGTCATCGTCAAAAACAGCCAGATCATGGAACCAAAGTAAATCAAGTTCCGCGAATCAATGACACCTTTTGACAGGGTTTGCAAATGGTAATCCACACTTATGTATTGGATAATCTCACTCAACCATGGCGGCATGAATGTCAGCAGCATATTCGTGAGAAAGAAGAACAAGACAATGGCCACTCCGATAATGAATGCCACCACCTGATTTTCAGTAATCCCACTGGCGAATGTTCCAATGGCTGCATAGAATCCACCGACAATGATCAGTCCCAGATAACCACAAATCGCTGCGCCGTAATCAATATTGGTACCGGTAATCATCAAGGTCACAAAGTGAATTAATGAGAACCCAAGCCCAATCACAATCAATGTCATGGCGGCCAGGTATTTTCCCAACACAAATTCCCAGTCTTCAATCGGCAGTGTGGATATCACTTCAATGGTTCCAAGATTCTTCTCACTGGCAATGACACTCATGGTCACGGCTGGAATGAAGAATAGATAGATCAACGGAACAATGTTGAAGAGGGCACGCATGTCGGATTGATTGATGAGAAAGAATGTGTTGGTAAAAAAGTAAGCGTTAAAGATGGAAAAGATAACCAGGAAAATATACGCCATCGGACTGGAGAAATAGGAGTGCAACTCCTTGGCGTAAATTGTTTTAACATTACGCATCGGCGCCTCCTTCCACAGTTAATCTCCGGAACAAATCCTCCAGGTGCGCTTTTTGGGTGCTCATTTCAAGCAACACCCATTTTTGTTTCACAGCATGGGCGAAGACTGCTTCCCGGGGATCCTTCTCGCGATCATATTCCAATACGATTCTCCCAAGGCCATCTTCCTGCGCCACACGCTGGATTTTTACATCCGGGATCGCATCGCTCATTGCGCGAAGTTGATCCTCTTCGGCGCCTTTCACCAATAACGACAGTTGGGTTTGTCCCTGGAATCCTGCAATGAGCTCATCGGTGTTTCCATCCGCAACAATTTTCCCGTTGTGAATGATCACCATCCGATCCACCGTGGCTTCGATTTCCTGCAAAATATGACTGGAAATCACCACCATTTTTTCCTTACCCAGTTTTTTGATCAACTGACGGATTTCCATGATCTGATTCGGGTCCAATCCGGACACCGGTTCATCCATGATCAGGATTTTCGGATCGTGAATAATCGCGGTAGCGATACCGACACGCTGCTTGTACCCTTTGGAACATTGTCCAACGGTCTTATGCAGAATCCCATGCAAACCGCATTGTTCAATCACCCGGGATAAGGCTTGTTGGAACGCCTTTCCTTCGAGGCCGCGAATCTTGCCGGTGAACTCCAAAAGATCGTACACCTTCATTTCAGTGTATAAAGGGTTCAATTCCGGCAAATAGCCGATTTGTTTGCGGATCTCGAGGGAATTATCGAGGATGTTCAGATCGTTAATGAATACATTTCCGGATGTGGGGGATAAAAAGCCAGTCATGATTTTCAGGGTCGTTGATTTTCCGGCGCCATTGGCTCCTAAAAAGCCAAGGATTTCACCGTCGTTGACTTGAAAACTGATTGACTGGACCGCCTTCACATCACCATAGTCTTTAACCAGATTTTCTACACGTATCACCTTTCACCTCGTATTTATATTGACCAATATTGCTAAAAATAGAACGACGATATTATGAATATGATCGTCGCCTTTCAAGGTCTACTCCCTTCCGTCCTCAGGCGGGTTGTCTTTTGGGCGGAATGGATTCCTATGCGCCGGCTCGCACTTAGTTCCCTGAAATTTTATACCCAAAACGATAAGAACATGTTTTGGTTATCTGGGTGTTATCATTAATCTGTCTTTATGAATTCAACCGGAAAATGGATACGCTGGGTTTACCGGATTGTCATTATCGTCGTCTGGATCGGCGCCATCGGATGGCTCCGAAATACATACTATGCCAAAGACCGCCAGAAAACCACGTATATGTCATTGGACACCGGATTGGTGGAAGTCACCGATGAAACCGAATGGATGGACATCCTGCTGAACGGTCAGAAAATTGGGTATGGATTTACCTCAACACAATCTACCGACCGACACGAAATTGCCATGAATAGTTTTATGCAACTGAATATGGTTGTGGCCGGTTTCCCGACTACAATCACGACCCAGTCCCGGGCTAAAATGGATAGTCTGTACCACCTTAAGTCATTCAACTTTTTCCTGAATTCGGACCGATTTTCTACGCATTTTGTCGGAAAGCGGAACGGTGATGTACTCAAGGTCCAAATGATCAATGGGAAGGATTCCACCGAATTCGATTATCCGGCACCGGCAAATCTCACCCCTTCGCTGGCGATTAAACCCCTGATCGTGCATCATGGCATTAAACCCGGCGATGCCTGGACGGTCCCCGTTTATGAACCCATGAGCCAAACCATGGTGGATGTGCATATCGAACATGAAGGAAAACAGATGATATCCTGGGACAGTACCCAGGTTGAAGTCAATAAATTGAAAATTGAATATAACGGCTTCCCTTCTATTTTGTATGTGGATGATAATGGCCTGACGTATCGCGAAGAAAGTATGATGGGGCTGGTTTTGCAACGCGCCACCGGTAAACCGGACATGACATCCATCGGGCATTCAAACATCGACTTGGCCGGTTTTTATTCTGTACCGTTGATCGGAACCATGCCGCCGGCGCCGGTCAAGGATTTGACGGTCCGGATCAATGGTTTATCGCCTAAATTGCTCCCGGACAGTCCGATTTGGGAGCATTTGGTTTCTCCCAAAGATTCTACGGTTTTCGCTTTCCATTCCGGTCCAAAACTTACCACACCACCGGATTCCGGCGCTCTATCCGGCAATGCCATTATTCAGGCGAGGCGTCCCGAAATCCGGAACCTTGCAATTTCCATTACAAAGCAGGAAGCTACGGTAGAATCGCGTGTGCAAAGTCTCCTGAATTTTGTGTACACTGACTTGGAAAAAGTGCCGGTTGCCAACCTGACTTCCGCTATGGAAATCCTGACCCAGAAACGCGGCGATTGCAGCGAGCACACGACGTTGTTCACGTCATTGAGTCGAAGCATTGGTATCCCCACGCGGGTGAATATTGGTATCGTCTTTGTAAACGGAATATTCATGTACCACGCCTGGCCCTCCGTATATATGAACGGAAGCTGGCTGGACATAGACCCAACACTTAATCAGTATCCCGCTGATGCGACTCACATCGCTTTACTGGAAAGCGATATGCAGAATCTGACCGAACTCATTCCGGTTTTAGGCCGGATTTCCATTACACGTTTAAACTCAAAAAGTGCCCATGCTAATTCTTGATCACGTCTCAAAATCCTATGGACCGGTTCATGCGGTTCAATCCCTGTCGATCCATTTAAAACCCGGTGAATTGTTCGGCTTTCTGGGCCCCAACGGCGCCGGAAAGACCACCACACTGAACATGGTTTCCGGGCTGCTTAAACCCGATGAGGGTACGATTCTCATCAATGGCGTTAACAATCGTGAGGATCCGGTGAAAGCCAAATCCATGATTGGAACGATTCCCGATACGCCCTATGTATACGAAAAACTTACCGGCTTCGAATACCTGGAATTTATCGGCAATTTATACGGTGTTCCGGTACGTGAATTCGAAAAGGAGGTGGCCGCATTCGCTGATTTGTTCCAGTACAACGGCTGGGTTCACGATCCTATGGAAAGCTATTCACACGGGATGCGCCAGAAAATTGTTTTTACCGGTGCGCTGATCCACAAACCAAAGCTCCTGATCGTGGATGAACCGATGGTCGGTCTGGACCCGATTAGTATTCGAACTGTTAAGCATTTGCTGCGGGAGAAATGTGATCAGGGGATGACGGTTCTCATGTCCACCCACACGCTGGAGATTGCACAGGAAATCTGTTCACAGGTTGGGATTATTCATAAAGGCAAACTGATTCGTATTGGTACTGTGGACGAACTTCGGCACGAAGCAAAAACTGAGCAGTCTCTGGAAGAAATTTTCCTGACCTTACTGAATGAACCCCCGGATGATGACTAACCTGTATCTGTTATACTGGCGGAACCGATTCCGCATGGTGCGGAATACCTTACGCATCCATGGCTGGCGTCGTTGGGTGGAATTGTCCGTATCGCTGGTGATTGTTATGTTGCTCACTTACGGAGCTACACGTTTGTTGAATACCGGTTTTGGGTTCTTGCATAGTCAGGGCGAATTGGGTTTGGTCTTACTGAATCGCGTGTATTCACTGGGGTGGTCCGTGATCTTTTACTTACTCGTTATTTCCAATTTGGTCACTGCGCTTTCTACGCTTTATCGCAATCCGGATGTGGCATTTCTCTGGACAACCCGCGTCCCGGATCGGACACTTTTTCGCATCAAAGCCATTGATAATCTGATCTACAGTTCCTGGGCTGTCATGATTCTTGGTTTACCGCTGGCAATCGCCTATGGAATGGTATTGCACCTTAGCACTGGAAAGATTGTTCTCAACTTGACGTTGGGGCTTATCCCTTTCCTGTTGATCGCTTCGTCATTCGCCCAGGCGATCATTATCGTCATCGTCAAAACGTCACGCTGGATTCGCTATCGTACCGGTCTTATCCTTGCGTTTATTGTCATTGTGGCGCTGGTGTGGATTGCCCAGAAATACAATCAAACCAATATTATTGTCGCAGGCGATGTTCCCTCCACTCGATATCTTACGCGCTATATTTCAAACCTGGGGCGAACCCCGTTTGTCTTTTTGCCAAGTTTTTGGTTTTCACAGGGAATTTCAGGAGAACATTACACTCTGTTTATGACCCTGTTGATTTCCACTGCTTTGGTTTTTTGGGAAGGTTTGGGTTGGTTGGCAAAAAAACAGTATTACCTGAGTTGGCAAACCTTCATGACACAAGGGCGGGTAAAAAACCGGCGGAATCAGTCGAAAATATCCCGGCAGGCAAAAGCGCGATCCATCCCCCGGGCTTTAATTCTAAAAGATTTTCGACAATTTGTACGATCTCCCCAGCAGTGGGTCCAGTTTCTTCTGTTTATGATTCTGATCACGGTTTATTTGGTGAACCTTTCCCGGGTGAATTACACCGTTTCCCATTTTGAGGGATTCTGGGATAAAATCGTATTTCTCCTGAATTTTGGATTCAGCGGATTTATCCTGGCCAGTTTGATAACACGTTTCGTTTTTCCGCTGATCAGTTTGGAGGGCCGCATGCGCTGGCTCCTTTTTTCATCACCCACAACAGTGAGTCAGGTCTATTCCATTAAATTTTGGATGTCAACGATTCTGTTCTTTTGTATCGCTGAATGGGTGGCTCTTTGGTCGAATGTGTTTTTAGCTGCGGGGTGGAAAGTCCAAGTGCTTTCAACCGCCTACTTACTTATTATGAGTGTAACACTTACTTCAATTTCGATTGGACTGGGTGCGGTATTTCCTCAATTTGATGAAGCCAACCCAATGCGAATTGTATCCGGAATCGGTGGCATTATTGCTATTGTAGTCAGTCTTGTTTACGTTGGGTTGATTGTCCTTTCCCTGACGGCGATGATGAATACGCATTTCCTTACAACTCAATCCATTATGGGGATTTTGAGTCTTGGTTTTACCATAATTTTGAGTGCGATTACAATCACCATTTTTTACAGGATGGGTTATCGCGCCTTCGTGCGAACCCTGCAATAAAGAAGAATAAAAGGAGAGTCATGGAATACAGACGATTGGGAAAATCGGGGGTTAAAGTCAGCGCTTTGTCTTTTGGCGCCTGGGTGACTTTTGGGCAACAGATTGGTGAAAAAGTGGCCGGTGACTGTATGCAGGCCGCCTACGATGCCGGAGCAAATTTCTTTGATAACGCCGAAGTTTATGCCCAGGGTGAGGCGGAAATTATCATGGGCAAAGTCCTGAAATCCAAGGGCTGGCAACGAGATACTTTTTTGGTCTCCAGCAAGGTCTTCTTCGGCGGCTCGTTGCCCACACAGCGGGGACTTTCCCGAAAGCATATTCATGATGCCTGTCATGCGGCCCTGAAACGGCTTCAGGTGGATTACCTCGACTTATTCTTTTGTCACCGTCCGGATGTGGAAACACCGATTGAGGAAACCGTCCTGGCCATGAATACCCTGATTCAGCAGGGAAAAATATTGTACTGGGGAACCTCCGAATGGTCCGCTGATCAGATCATGACCGCGGAGGCCGTGGCACGCGATTACCGACTGATTGGACCCACCATGGAACAGCCGGAGTACAATATGTTCCACCGCAATAAGATCGAAAATGAATTCGTAAACCTGTATAAAGAAATTGGTCTTGGGATAACAATTTGGTCGCCTCTGGCTTCCGGATTGCTTACCGGGAAATATGTGAATGGAATCCCGGGGGATACGAGAACCGAGCTCCAGGGTTATGAATGGCTGAAGCGTCGTTTTGAAAGTCAGGAAGCTGAAGAAAAGAATAAACAAATCATGTCCTTGATTGAGATTGCAAAAGAACTGGATATGTCTATGCCTCAGTTGGCCTTATCCTGGTGTATGCACAATCCCAATGTGAGTACGGTGATCACCGGCGCTTCAAAGAAAGAACAAGTGGTAGAAAATATGAAAACAGTGGATTTGAAAGATCGCGTTACGGATGAAGTAATGGATCGAATCGATGCTATCCTGGGTAATAAACCACCGGCGCCACTGTCATTTTAAATTGGCAATCGCTTTTTTAGACATCTGATCGATCCGGTCGATCTGTTCCGGAGTTAGACTGATCTCCATAGCTTTGGCATTGGATTGAGCTTGTTCTGTTTTCGATGCTCCGGGAATGGCCACTACGGTTTCACCAAAGCGATTCACGACCCAGTTCAATGCCACCTGAGCCGGTGTAGCTGAAACATCCAAAGCAACATCTCTGAGTGTATCGATTAAAGGCTGGGTTGCCTGCAATCCTTTAGCTTTGAAATTTTTCATATATTTGCGGGGACCGATGCGAGACTGAATCAACTCCGGATCCTGATGAAAATTCCCTGTGAGCAAGCCCTGTTTCAATGGTGAATAAGCAATAATGGTGATACCTAATTCCTGGGCTGTTGACATAATACCATTATTCTCAATCTGTCGATCCACAAGATTATATCGAACCTGGTTGGACGCCAGAACATAACCGCGCTTCTCTAAGACCCGGGCAGCTTTGGCCATCGCTTTTGCGGAAAAGTTACTGACACCAATGGATTTAATTTTCCCCGCATCCGCAAGATCGGCCATAGCATTCATTTGTGCGTCTACCGATGAAAAAGAGTGTGGACTGTGAATCTGATAAAGGTCGACCGGATACGCATTTAATCCCGCCTCACGATACATAAATGTTTTACCGATATTGGATGCCATTCGGAGCGCCGGAAACCACTTGGTTGCGATCACAACATTACCGGGTTTGATGTCCAGCGATTGAAGTACGCTGCTCAAAACGCGTTCTGATTCTCCCCAGCCGTAGGCTTCGGCCGTATCAAACCAATTGATTCCCAAATCCAGAGAAACAGAAACAATATTCCGAACTGTGGTCAAATCCAGGGCTTTCCAATAACGACCGATCATCCCTTTCCCTCCGGAAAATTGCCAACAGCCTAAACCGATGGGGGTGATCTCTATATCTGTTTTACCTAGTTTGCGCGTTTCCATAAATCGCCCTTCCTATAAGTATGAATTCCATATTGTAAAAGTTAGGCTTTGTTACGCAGGTTTGAAATACGAATTTATCAGTTTTTACGTTTTTTTCTGCCATTATCGACTGTATTTTTCCGGGAAAATTGATCTCCAATTATGACGACAACATTACGGAAAACACTTGGATTGTGGGATTTGGTTCTCATGAATATTGTAGCTATCGTAGGATTACGCTGGCTGCTAACTGCCGCTCAAACCGGGACAGCCAGTGTATCGCTTTGGCTGCTGGCGTTGGTGTTTTTCTTCATTCCGCAGGGACTCACGCTTTTTCATTTATCGCGCATCAATCCAAACGAAGGCGGTATCTACCTCTGGGCCCGGGATGCTTTTGGCCCTTTCCATGGATTCGTAACCGGCTGGTGCTACTGGATCAATAATCTGATTTACTATCCGACTTTATTGATGTTTGTCGGAGGAAATGCGCTTTATATCTTCGGTTCCCGATGGCTTCATCTCAACGATTCATCGCTTTATATTGTACTATTTTCACTGATCACACTCTGGCTTATACTTTTACTCAATATTCGTGGAATGTCCATTGGGAAGTGGTTCCACAATCTGGGTGGGATTGGAACCTGGATTCCAATATTACTTTTGATCGTCATGGCAGCCATTCATTGGGAAAGTACAGAGTCGGCAACGGCATGGAATTGGCATGACCTCATTCCCGATTTTGGTCGCGGCTCTACCTGGGCTTTTTGGTCCACCATGTGTTTTGGATTTGCCGGGCTGGAACTGATGTCTGTACTGGGTGGAGAGATCAAATCACCGGAAAGATCAATCCCAAAAGCAATCGTGATCTCAGGAATAGGAATTGCGCTGATTTATATATTGGGAACTATGGCGCTTCTGGTTGCACTACCTAAGGATCAGGTAGGATTGTTGGATGGAATTGTGGGAGCCGTCCAAAATTTAAGTGTTTCTGTTTTCTCTACCGATTTAGTCTGGATTGCCGCTCTGTTCATCACTGTTTCCGGGCTGGGTGGAATCAGCGCATGGATTGCAGGCGTGGCCCGGATTCCATTTGTCATCGGTTTGGATAGCTATCTCCCAACCTGGCTTGGAGATTTACATCCCAAATGGGGAACGCCCTATAAATCTCTGATTGCTCAGGGAGCGCTTACCTCTTTCTTCATCTTATTCAGCGTGGCCGGATCTACCATTCGTGAAGCTTATCTCGTTTTATTGGATGCTGAGATCATCCTCTACTTTATCCCCTACTTATATATGTTTGCTGCCGGATGGAAAGTGTCAGCCGATAAACCAAAATTTAAATATGCTGCGGGCATTGGATTTATTACCACACTTCTTGCCATGATCTTTGCGGTGATCCCGCCTGAAGGAACATCAGCACTCTCATACGAACTAAAGATCTGGCTGGTGACGATCGGATTTGTGGGAGCCGGTTTAATATTATATCAAAGACGGAATTCTAAATTCCGGGCTCCTGGCGTTTCTGAATGGAGCCCCACGGGAAAATCCCGTG
>CAZJWP010000015.1:0-24760 GCA_964549745.1 uncultured bacterium
CACTGTTACCCTGAAGGCAGTGATGGAGGATATATTAACGGTCTAGCAGGTCTTGACTATTTATGAAGCGTATCCGAAAAGGTCATTTCTTTTAGAATAAATGAGATCATTACCCACTTCAGGGGTGTATTTAAAAATAATAGGGATAAGGGAATTAAATATGATGTGATTACAATATCTATTACCCACCTAATCGTTGTATCCGACCTTTACGGAGTAGACTCATTTATATAAAGCAATATTTTGCATGTTGAGAAATACTTGACTGACCTTTTCTCCCGGCAATAAGTTGATTTGATATTTAGAGGAGACAATATTGAAAAACGCCCTCTGGTCCAACTTCTTTAAGAATTGGCAGACAGAAGAAAGTCAGACAGTTTTGACTCTCAAGCAGGTTCCGGTTTTCTCCGGTCTCAAACACCGTGAATTTAATGCCCTTGAAAACCTGATTCACAACCGGAATTACAAACCAGGTGAAATGGTTTTTAAACGTCTGGCGCCGGGTGAAGGAATGTATATTATCTTGTCCGGAAAAGTTGAAATCTACCTGGAAATGGAAGGCGGTGAACGGAACGTTCTGACCACCCTGTCTGACGGTGATTTTTTTGGAGAATTATCGCTTTTGGACGATGAAGTTCGTTCTGCTGCAGCAGTGGCTGCCGAAGCTACAGAATTATTGGGTTTCTTCCGCCCCGATCTGTTTTCGCTCTTGGAGCGGAACCCGGAATTGGGTAATAAAATCCTGATCAACCTTGCACGAGTCATTAGCGCCCGGCTTCGTAAAACCAACGATTTACTCACCGCTGCTCAGCGATCACTGGCGAATGAACCAAAATAAAGACCCGTTACTGCAGATTTATCGTCTGCTGATTGGCTTGATCTTTATCGGCTTCCTGTATATTATCTGGCCGTATATATCGTCAGTTGTGGTTCTTTTGGTTTTTGCTTTCCTGTTTACAACGATTCTTCTGCCAAGTGTTGACTACCTGGAACGAAAAATAAAAAGCCGTGGACTGAGTGTTCTGGCGGTTACTGTTTTATTAGCTACAATTATTGTTGGATTTATCGGAAGTTTTGCTTCCGGTCTTTACACCCAGGGTGCGGATTTTTCCCAACAGATCAGTACCGAAGCTTATCAGGAAAACCTGGCCCGGTTGGTACACAACACCAAAGAATCATTACCGCCATTTGTTCAGGATATGCTTCCCCGGCAATCTTCCGATTCTGATAACGTCATTGGGTCGATTATTAAGGATTTTTCCGGTGTTTTGCAGAATCTTTTATCGGTTGCCGGTGCCATTGGGAATTTCATTTTCAACTTTGTGATGGTGCTGATTTTTACCATTATCCTATTATTCGAGTATCACAATTTTAAGCGGAGTCTTGTGCAGTTCATTTCTAATAAATATTTCGAGATCGGCCTGCGTCTGATCTTTAATATCGAACGGGCCGTGTCCAGCTATTTACGCGGGCAATTACTGGCTGCCAGCAGCGTGGGGCTCATGTCGATCATTGGATTATTTATACTCAACCTGTTTGGCGCCAATCTGACACTGGTGATCTTTATCGGCATCATTGCCGGCCTGGCCAACCTGATCCCGCTTATCGGACCGTTTGTGGGAATGGTCCCCGCTATTATGATTGCCGTGATGAACAACCTGGGGAACGAAGCTGCCCTGACTCACCAATTGTTCAATGTCATTCCTTCACCGTTCTATATTGTAGACATTATCCTGATGTTTATCATTGTCCAACAGATCGACAATAATTTTGTCACACCAATGCTGGTCGGGGAAAGCGTGGGTTTACATCCCATGCTGGTGATGATTGCTTTGTTGGTTGGCGGCACGGTGTTGGGGCCGCTGGGGATGCTATTCGCCGTGCCGGCGGCGGGCGTATTAAAAGTGGTGGGGAAGGAATGGTCCTTCGTTTCGAAGAACGCCCATTTACTTTAGCTTAGACGTATTTTCGCCCGGTATTTCCTCCGCCTGCGAAGGTTCCACCGGCAAATTAATAACAAAACAACTCCCGCCTGTCCGACTCTCCGTCACTTGGACATTTCCATTGTGAATACGAACGATATGCCGCACAATAGCTAATCCCAAACCGGTTCCGCCTTTCTCACGATCCCGCCCGGGATCGACACGGTAGAACCGTTCAAAAATACGTTCGCGATGTTCAGACGGAATTCCCGGACCCGCATCTTCGACTTTGACGTGAACCTCCTGATCAAATGACTCAATCGTAATGAAGACCGTTTCTCCCTCCGGACTGTATTTGATCGCATTGTCTAACAGATTAACCCAGGTTCGGAGAAGGAGCCGTTCATTTCCACGAATTCGAAGATCTGCCGGACAATCCAGATTGACCGCAATCTGCCGCTTCTTGATCTGTGGTGCGCAGTCAGCGATGGCAGATTCCCACAAGGGTCGTAACAGAATGGGTTCTTCCGAAATTTCCGTCCCGGGTGCTTCCGTATCCAAACGTGACAGTTCCAGTAAATCTTCAATCAACGCGTTCATTCGGTCGGTTTGGCGCAAAATAGTCTGCGTAAACCGGGTTCGGGAATCCGAATCCAAATCCGGGTCCTGTAATGTCTCCGTGAATCCTTTGATGCTGGTAATGGGTGTCTTTAATTCATGGGAAACGTTGGCCACAAATTCCTGGCGCATTTGTTCCAAGGACCGGATTTGCGTCAAATCCTGGATCACCAGTATACCCGCCAATTCGCCGGATTGTGTGTTATTGACTCGCGCTCGGTGGATCAGTAATATTCTCGGCGGTGTTCCAATTTGTATTTCTATTTCCGCCAGGGATTCCGATTCCAGCAGTTCATTTAATTCCGTATTTCGAACAATCTCCGGCAACAGGTGACCTTCCACGGCCATCATAAGCGGATGCAACATTTCCCGTGCGGCCCGATTGATTTTGAGGATTCTATGTTCGGGATCCAGGGCAATCACACCTTCGGACATCCCGCGTAACACTGCTTCCAATTCTTCCTTCTGATCGCGAACCATTCGAATCCGTCGATCCAGATCACGGGCCATCTGATTTAGTGAATTAGTCAGGTCGTCCAGTTCCCGAATATTTGTGGCGGCCAGTTCGGGCGTAAACAATTCCCGGGCGTACCGACGGACAGCCAAAGCCAGTTCAGTCAACGGAAATGTCATCCGATGATAGAATCGAAGCCCCAGAGCTATAACTATGGCAAACAGAAGTAGCGCCGCCAGGATCATCTTGCGATAAAAGTGAAGAACAAAGGAATGGGATTGAGTTTCCGGAATGGTGAGCCGTATAATTAGAGGCTGACGTTGGATCAGTATTTTATAGGCGCCATTCATCCGTTTTGTTTTCAGGGTATAATCGTAACGGGTGGAAAAGCCCCAACCCTCAGCCAAGGCCAGCTTTATTTCCGGATGGTCGCTATAGTTTCCCATTTGCTCCGGATCCATGTGCGAATCTGTCAACACCGATCCATCCGTTCGGATTAAGGTTAATCGATAGCCGTATTCAGACGCCCATTCCCGGCAGAAAGCCTGCAGTTCCAGGGGTTGGTTTATGAGGTCTTTTTTGGAGGTAAGCCGAAATTCAAATGCCCGTGCATTTTCTTTCAATCGGAGCTGGAATTCATTTTCGATTAAATGATCCAGGGAATTACGGGCAATCCAAATAAAGGTAAGTGAAACAAGAAGAAACAACCCTATGCCGAAGAACCAGAGTTGTGCCTTAAACGATAAGGGTTTTTTCATTTCGGTTCTTTGAATGTATATCCTACACCGCGAACGGTTTTAAGCCAGGGTCCCATGGACCCGAGTTTTTTTCGGAGACCGACAACCTGGAAATCGACAGACCGATCGGTTACGGGATAATCGGAACCGCGGATTTCGTCAATAATCTGCGAGCGGGTAAAAACCCAGCCCTTCCGCCGCGCTAAAAATTCAAGGATTTGAAATTCTGTATAAGTCAGGGCAACCTGCTCCCCTTTAATGAACACTTCACGACGTTTAGAAGATAAAGTCAAATCGGCGATGACCAGTTTATCTTCCGGGGCAGTGCCCGGTGTTAGTTTTCGGCGCAGGATGGCGCCGATCCGTGCCACCAGGACTTTTGGACTAAACGGTTTTGGCAGGTAATCATCCGCTCCCATTTCCAAACCGCGTACGATGTCCGCTTCACTTCCCAGAGCAGTGAGCATGAGTATGGCCACCGATGCCAGTTTCTCATCGCGTTTCATCAATTTGCAGATATCCAGTCCGCTCATTTTTGGAAGCATCAAATCCAGAACCACCAGATCCGGCGGATCACCGGATATTTTTTTCCAGGCTTCTTCACCGGTACCTGCTTCCTGAACCCTATAACCTTTCGTATCCAGATGATGAACGATCAGGCTCCGGATATCGGGCTCATCTTCAACAACGAGAATTGTAGCTTTGGTAGACATTTTTTGTTTAGTTAAGCCGACAAATTACCGGCTTCCGTTTCCTTTTTATCTGCGATGTTAAGCGATATTATGTTCAAATTAAAACATACTTCGGATAGTGACAATCGCATCCTTTTTTTGAAAATTATCAATATTTGACGGTAAATAAATCCGTGTTGTCCCACAGGTTTTTGCCATTAATTTTCCTAGATGAAAAAACAACGGCGTTTCAAATCCCCAGGAATCCTGTTTCCACTTTTTCTGGTCGTCATTATGTTAGCCTGCAGTATCGACAATGGGTTAAGTCCTGTTTCCGGCGTGGATGGAGACGTGCGGATTCGCGGAACCTGGCCGGATACTATCCAGGCTGTCATTATCGGCGCACTATCCGAGCTGAATCCCGATGCGCTTCAGGATGCATTGGTGGCCTATTCGGATCCGGTGATGCAGGGCGATTCAACATTGGATTTGTTTATCCAGTTAGAGCCCGGGGCTTATAGCCTGGTTCCTGTGGGAATTACCATTGATCCTGGATTTCTCATCGCCAATTTGGATTCCATTCTAACTGCGCCGCATTTACCCCTGGTCCCGCTTTTCGATGTCAATGAAAAGCCACCGACAGGTATTCGATCCGTCGGGATTGGAGAAGGATCGGTGAGACAACTGGACACAACCTGGGTCATAACTTTTTGAAATTTTCCCGGATTCTTAGTTTCATTGCACTGATTGGCGTGGTTCTTTCCGGCCAGACCATCACCGGCAAGGTAACCGATGCCGTTACCGGCGAAGCCCTGGTTGGTGCCAATGTGATGATCCGTCACACGTTTACCGGCGTTGCCACGGATCGCAATGGCGAATTCCAATTGGATAATATCCCGGAGGAGGGCGTTGTTGTTATCACAATGATAGGCTATAAAAAACAGGAGAAATCTTATTCTGTCCCGCCGGATCTGAATCTAAACATTGCTCTGAAACAGGATGTGTTGCAAACACCGCAAGTGATCGTCACGGCCAGCCGCAAAGCGCAGGATGTATTGGAATCCCCGGTATCGGTTTCCGTGATCACCCCACTGAAGATACGCGAACAGGGCGCCATTACCCTGGATGAAGTTTTACCTCTGGAAAGCGGCGTAAGCATCGTAAAAGATCAACTGAATATTCGCGGCGCTTCCGGATATACCCTCGGGGCCGGAAGCCGTTCTTTGCTGCTATTGGATGGAGTCCCGCTTCTTGGGAGCGCAGCTGGAAACATCACCTGGGAAATTGTTCCAACATCGGAAGTGGAGCAGGTTGAGATCGTTAAATCCGGAGGTTCGGCGCTCTATGGATCGTCTGCCATGGGCGGCGTGGTCAATATCATTACCCGGAATGCCCCGCTGAACCGGGAATACCGTTTTCGTACCAAGACAGGAATGTACAGCCAGCCAAAATACGATCAGTGGCATTGGCGTGATTCTCCCGGCTGGATTACCGTAAACGAATTCACAGCGTCGCATCCATTCGGTCCCCACGGCGCCTGGTTACGCGTCCAGCAAAAATGGGACGGCGGTTATACGCAATTGGGATGGAGCCAGTCTTTAAATGTTACCGGAAAGATCAAACTGAATTATGGTAGCGCAAAAACCGCCTCACTGTACGGGAATTACCTCACGGACCACAGCGGCCTCGAATCGCAATGGAGAAACGCTGCATCACCGTTTGAAGCGCCGTCAGGGTCAGAAAACGATCATGGAAAAGGGACCAAACTGAATATGAATGGTTTCTTCAACTGGGTTCTTTCACCCCGGTTAGGTGTGAAGCTGATCGGATCTTTCTATAAAGTCGATTGGCAGAATTATGGAACTAACCAGGATTATTCTCACGAACGGAAGCAATATGCTGAAACCCAGTTTTCTCTGGCCGCATCACCACGCACCAATATCATTTTTGGTTCCACAATTCAACCGTCACAAATCCACGCCAGGATTTTTGGCGATCACACCGGATTAACATTGGCGGCTTATGGACTCATGCAGCAAAAAGTCACACCACCGGTTTCCTTAAACTTAGGCGCCCGGTACGAATCTTTTTCCGTGGATGGCAACACCAAGGGCTATAAACTGGCGCCGCAAGTGGCGGTCAATGCCGTTCTAATGCCCGGATTGGCTCTTCGCAGTTCGCTCAGTACCGGATTCCGGAGTCCTACACTGGCGGAGCGATACACGCATTCCCAACTCAGTGTATTCAAAGTGGAGCCGAATCCCAACCTGAAACCGGAGACCAGCATTTCCGGAGAAATAGGAGGCACCTGGAATCTGCCTTCCTCCGGCGTTTTTTCAGGATTAAACCTGGACGCCGCGTTGTATCAGTACCGGTATGAAAATTTGATTGAGCCCACACCGGATTCGTACGGGATCATTCATTTTGAAAATGTAATTCGCGCCCGTATCACCGGGGCGGACCTCAGCGCGGGATGTTCATTTCTGGATCAGGCACTGCAAATTTCCCTGGCCTATACCTGGCTGAATCCGGCGGAAGTGAATGCTTCCGGTCAGGTTATGGATACGCTCTCGTATCGTCACCGTCACCACTTTGTACCCACGGCTCGTCTTCAGTTGAGTCACTGGTCCTTTTCCGTTGATGGCAGGCTGGCCAGCGCTATTGAGAAAACACAGTTGTTCCAATACGATCCCAAAACAGGGAGCGATCCCAGAACGCCGGTAAAGGTATGGAATGGAAGTGTGGGGTGGAAATCCGAACGAATTTCCATACTGTTTCGAATCGAAAATATATTTCAGTACTACTACGTGGAATTGGAACGGAATATGGGTACCGAACGCAACGCCGCACTATCTGTGATTATACGTATGTAATGATCAGGCAGCGACTAATGACCGGACGGTGTCCCTGAGTGTAGTCATCTTGATGGGTTTCGGAAGATAATCGTCACAACCGGCTTCCAGGCAGTTTTGCCTGTCCTGATTCAGAGCATGGGCAGTTGCAGCAACAATAGGAATGGCTTTCAATTTAGAATCGTTTCGGATCATCCGAACCAAATCCAGCCCATCTTGCGGACCCTCCAGGGACAAATCCAATAAGATTAGCGCCGGCACCCGTCGCTGGATGACTTCAACCGCTTCATCTACAGATTCAGCCGATTCCAGATCATAGTCACTACGGAGCACCATTGTAAAATAGAAGACAGAATCCTGATCATCTTCAACGATCAGAATCATCGGTTTTTCTGTGTTTGTTTTCTTATTCATGGTGATTCACCGAAATTTTCGTGTTGTAAAAATACAAAACAATTTTGGTTCCGTTGTCCTTTTTACTAAATCCAACGATTTTTCCCTTATTCATTTTCATGTATTGTCTCGTCAGTGTCCATCCTAAACCCACACCCTGAAATTATTATGTATATTTTTCATTTTCCTGTAAATATGGTTCAAACAGTTTTTCAATGTATGTTTGGATTGATTTGCGCAGACGAATCTGTCCCCCGAGGTCATTAGGCTACTTAGATGTGGATTCCAATTTCTCAATTTTAAATAAAATGAAGTCCAGGAAAGACAACTGAAGGTTCGAACCGTCTTTCAAAGTATAAAACCACAACTGAGCATCTTTCCCGTCCGCGGTTTGTTTGTGCTCAAGCGATTCCGGATTGCCCAAAATATCCTGCACCTCCGGAATGGTCATTCCGATTTTGATTCGTTTCCGGTTTCGCTCCAGCATTTTTTGCCGTTCCGCATCCATGCGTTTATTGATCCGGGTTCGCATTTGCCGTTCTTCCCATGTCGCCAGTTCCTGGTGAAGTTCAGCCAGTATTTCTTCATTGTGTTTTCCCAGATCACCGGTCAGGCTCTTTGCTGTTTCCAGACTGCGGATCATCAATTGTACGGCTGACGGATCCCGGATTGTATTCGCTTCCCGGATCAGTTTTACGGCGATGTCATAGCGCAGTAAATCCGCTTCGATTTGAAGATCAGGAGCATCGGTCACTGCCTGGTTTACCATTTCCAAAGCCCGGAAATAAAGTTTGTTCTCCATTGCAAAGCGACCCTTTGCCAGGGTGACTTCGGCTTGAAAGTGTGGTAATTGTATATGGGCCGGTTCGTAGTAATTGGAAGTTTGAGTCATCAGATTCAATGCATCATCAAATTTTCGATCGCTAAGATATTGCCGGGCTCTTTCCATCTGTTTTTCACCGATCTGGCGGATGCGATCATTCAAACCACCGACCAGACTGCTGTCCGATGTTAAGGAACGGGCTTTCAGATATTTGTGAAGCGCCGAACCGGTGAGTCCGCGATCATCAAAACTCAATCCTTCTTTAACCAGTTGCTCCGGGATCAGTCGATTACATTCATTCAGATACCATTGGGCTCTGGCTGCGCTGGCATGGGTTGGATAACGGGTCAGGAATTCACGGAATTTTTCGCGGGCGGCTACATAATCTTTGTGATAAAAAAGATGTTTAGCGTCTTCGCCGATCGTGGGTCCGCCTCCGTAAAATGCGGAGAGCGTGAAATACAAACCGAAGTCAGCGATATGCATGCCGGAAATAGGCGCCACATTGTTAGGATCATTGATTTTAGTCAACTTGGTAAAATGATGTCGGAAGTCCACCCCAATCGTGAACCGATTTTTTGATCCGGAATCCAACACTAATCGGAAACCGAAAGCATACGAAACAGCCGGACCGGTTCCGGTGGGCAGCGGATCAACCACTTTATTGGTTTTGTACAAATGTGCGTAAGCAAAACCATATGTATAACGACCCGTAAGATACCAGAGGTCAAACCACTGCAGAATAAAGGAAGTACTGAGCCCGCCTTCCAAAATTCGCGGAGCGAGTTGCTTGGCGCCTACGCCCCAGGATGAAGGAACGGACGGAGCCGAAAAAAGGGAAGCATAACGCAGATTGATTCCGGTATGTACATCCATCCAACTGGACTTTAAAATATATTGACTCAAATTGGATTTGAGCAGATCCAATTCCAGTTGCTGTCCGATCCGGGATGTCCATTTACCGCCATCGTAATGTTCCACTGGCGATTCATATTGGATAAAGTCACTTCTCAAGTTTTCCCCGTTCAATCCCGCACCGCTATTTGCAAACAATCCGTAACCTAATTCAAGTGGAATGATTTGGATCGGTTCGTAAAATTCCCGTCTGTGTGTCAGGCGATCGGACCAATACCCTTTTTGATAATGAAAGCCCAGTCGTCCGAAATCCCGGATGACCCGTTTTAAGATGAATTCAGTCGTATCTTGCGACGCATCCTGCGCCTGAAGACCCGGCCAAACCAGGGCTGTCATGACAACGAATACAATGAAGGGTCTGCGCATCTCTATTCAAAATAGGTGGTTTCACCGATTGTGAGCAAGCAAAGAGCATCCAAAACCCGTGAAGTTTCCCTTACAAAATCTAATTGAAATCCGTTATACTTTCGCCCCGGGAACATTCCCGATCAGGACAATTAAAACAATTTTTCTCCAATAGATTTGCGAAATACAACTTTCATAAAGACATTTTTATTGACCCTGCTTTTGTCGGGCGCGCTTTGGTCCCAGCAATTTACCATCACCCGTTTACATTATAGTGGCGGTGGAGATTGGTATTGCAACCCCAGCAGCATTCCCAATATGCTGGATTATCTGGCGGCGCATACGCCGATCAAAGTGGGCGAGGAAGAGCGGGTAAAAGCCACCGACAAAGACTTTTTTTCTCATCCGTATCTATACATGACCGGGCACGGAAACGTTCGGTTTACCGATGAAGAACTGGATAACCTTCGGCAACTGCTCCTGAATGGTGGTTTTCTTCATGCCGACGATTGTTATGGCATGGATAAATCTTTCCGCCGGGAAATGAAACGCCTGTTTCCCGATAAAGAATTGGTGGAACTCCCGCACAATTATCCCCTCTTTTCCGCTTATTATAAATTCCCGGATGGCTGTCCTAAAATTCATGAACATGATGGTTTACCTGCCCAGGTTTTTGGAATTTTTGACGGGGATCGTCTGATGGTGGCGTATACATATCAAACCGACCTTGGGGACGGCTGGGAAGATCAGGAAGTTCATCATGATCCTCCGGAGCTGCATGAAGCGGCCCTTAAAATGGGCGTGAATATTATTTATTATGCCCTCAGTCAATAAGTCATCACGCATTCGCGGTCGGCTGAAGCCGGTCCGCAGGGCTTTGATCCGGTCCGATATAAAACTCCTGTTTTGGCGGATCTATTCTTCATTATTGGGACTGTTTCTTTTTGCCCTGATCGGTGAGCGGATATTCTATTGGTCTGCAACACTCCGCTACGGAATGTGGGTGTTGGGTCTGGTTTTGGTGATCGCATTTGTGTTGGCCGGAATCGGAATTTCTATTGCTACATTGTTAGATCGTTTTCCCCGATATCGCTGGAGTCGTCTGGCTGAACGATGGGGACGGATTGCCTTTGAACATCCGGATACCGTGCTAAATGCCTACCAACTGGAGACAACGCTCAAAAACAGTCAGGCACCGGATTTGAGCCACAGTTACATCGTTGAAACAGAATCAAGGCTGGGGCAACTCGATCCGGGACGCATTCAGGATCACGCCTCAATTCTTTGGTGGAAACGAACGACAGCGCTTGTGCTTGGTATTGTGCTCATGATCCTGGCGGTGGACATAAATGCCAATGGCTCAGCCCTGTATCGTTGGATTCATCCAAGGACGGCTTTCCGGGCTCCGGCTCCGTTTGCCTTGGGCAATATCACCGGTGATTTGCATGTCCTGGGCGGCGATCCGGTGCAACTGGACTTCCGTGCCGGTGGAGCATTGCCTGATTCGGTCTATCTCGAATTACAATCCACAACGCCGGAAACCGCCGATTCATTGCCAGCACCGGCTCATCTGGCCGCAATACCGGATTCAAACGGCTACTTCAATTTTCTGCTGAAGGATATTTACAGGGATTATCATTACCGGGCTGTGGTTCCGGCAAAACATTTTTGGGAAGCCTGGAGCAAGGTGGCGACACCTTTCCATTTTATCCAGGTGACGGACCGTCCTTCGGTAAAATCGCTTACATTCACGATTATGCCGCCATTGTATTCGCGGTTGTCACCGGAGAGCCAGGAAGGAAATATGGCCAGTATTCGAGGTCTGAAGGGTTCCAGGGTAGCGGTGCAATTGGAATCCAATCGCCCGCTTGCTTTCGCCAACCTGGTTTTTGGTGGAAATACTCAGGATCTGAATGTTCGCGGTCGTCGCGCCACCGGTGAATTCACTTTGGTTACACCGGACACCGTGTCCATTCGTCTCAAAGATCAACGCGGCATCACCAATGCCAATCCCATCCCTTATGTCATTGAAGTTTTACCCGATCAATATCCGAATATCACGGTTCGTTCACCGGAAGCAGAATTAAATTTGGGAGACGACCTGCTCATACCGTTAGAACTGGAATTGGAAGACGATTTTGGATTCAGCGGGTTGCAGTTGGTGTATTCGGTTCAACATCCCGGTATTACCGATCTGGAACCGACCACGTCAATATTTTCGGTTTCCGGGGTCGAATCGGACCGAACAACTCAGGTGATTAGAACATGGTGGGATGTAAACGATATTCCGCTCTTGCCGGAGGACGAATTACATTTCCATTTTGAGTTGTTCGATAACGACAATATTTCCGGTCCTAAGAAAACCACTACCGGGGAATTTGTGGCCAAACTTCCATCCATCGACGATCTCTTTCAAGACATGGAGTCCCAGGAAAACGATCTGACCGACTCCTTAAATGAAAGTGTGGAAGATGTAAAAAATCTCCAGGAACAACTGGATAAAATGAATCTGGAGCTGGTGAAAAGTGAAGACGTAAGCTGGGATCAAAAACAGGAAGCCCAAAAACAACTGGAAGAATTCAAGAAACAGGCTCAGGCACTCAAAGACATGTCGGAAACCCTTCAGGCAATGTCGGACCTGGATCAAAAGCATCAACTTTTTTCAGATGAATTGCGGAAGAAATTTGATGAGTTACAGAACATGGTCTCAGATCTGGTGACGGAAGACATGCTGAAGAAAATAGATCAGGTAGAGAAAGATCTGGATTCCATCAGTCTGGATGACTTGAAAAAAGCAGTGGCTGATTTGTCTCAAAACGCCGATCAAATCGAAGAACAACTGGACCGGTTTCTGGATTTATTTAAAAGGGTTCAGGCCGAACAGAAAATGGATGAACTGTCCAAACGATTGGAATCCCTGGTGAAGGAGCAAACGTCATTGGAGCAGAAAGTGGAACAGACGCCGGAAGATGCGGATCCATCGGATCTGGCCAGGTTAACGGAAGATGAACGGCGCGTGAATGAAGACTGGAAGCAGGCCAAATCCACAATGCAAGACGCGGCCGATCTTGTTCGGGAATACAGTCCGCAAACGGCTGCGCAATTAGAGGCCATGCAACAATCCGAATCAGCGGAAGCCGCCAGTGAGAACCTGCAATCCACGATGCAAAATCTGAAAAACGGCTCTGTTTCCCAGGCGTCTCAATCGGCTTCGCAAGCCCGGCAAAACCTGAGTGATCTGATGCAACAGGCCGGAGACATGCAACAAAGCTTTCAGCAACAAACATCCGATGCCATGGCGGCAAAGTTTAAGTCGATTATGCGCGACCTGCTAAGTTTGTCCAAATCCCAGGAACAACTCCGGGAAGAGACGCAATCGACAGCAACACATTCGTCACGATTCCGGGAAATGGCCTCCCGGCAACAAGTGCTGAAAGATCAGCTAATGCAGGCCATGTCCAAATTAATGCAACTCTCCAAGGAGACGTTCGCCGTTTCCCCGGAAATGGGAAAAGCCATGGGAATGGCATCCGCCCAAATGGAAGGGGCTAAAGAGGCCCTGACAAACCGGAATCGCAATGGCGCAGCTCAAAACCAGAAGAACGCCATGGCTTCTTTGAATCAGGGTGCGCGAGCCATGGGTAATGCGGCCAATCAGATGCAACAAGGCGGCTCGGCCAGCGGATTCGAACAATTCCTTCAGCGGATGCAAGCCATGTCCGGCCAACAGCAAGCGTTGAATAATCAGGGATTGCCGCTTCTGATGGGGAGCCAGGGCGCCTCACTCCGGCAACAAATGATGCAACGTATGCTGTCCGGTCAGCAAGGCATCAGGAAATCACTTCAACAATTGATGCAGGAGATGCAATCGTCAGGTCAACACTCACTGGGTGATATGGGCGGGATGGCCAACGAAATGGATGAGGTGATCAAGGACTTGCAAAATCACCGTTATACGCGAAAGACAAAAATGCGGCAGGAGCAAATCCTGTCCCGAATGCTGGACAGCCAAAAATCGCTGACGCAGCGGGGAAAAAAGGATACCCGAAAATCAAAATCCGCCGCTCAAATGGTTACTGCCGGTCCCGGCGGCCTGCCCGCCGATTTGGGGCAGCGCCAAAGTGTGGTTATGGACGCATTGAACGATGCGCTCCAGGCCGGCTATCCTGCCGATTACCAGGCAATGATCCGACGTTATTTTAATTCCCTGAACAGCAAGACGCTTCCCGGTTCCGACCAAACCAATGAGGAATCGGAATGAAATTTCGAATACTATTCGTTGTGTTTTTGTCTTTTACTTTCGTGCAGTTGCAAGGACAAACGGAATTGAAACGAGCCAAAATCTATGAGCAAAAAGGCGATCTGGATCAGGCAGGTAATCTTTTACTTCAATGGTTGGTGGATCATCCCTCTGATACACAAGTGTATCGTGATTTAGTTAATCTGTATCGCCGTCAGGAAAATTACGATTCCATGGCAAAAATAATTCGGCACCGGCTGAAAGAATATCCCAACGATATGCAGGCTCAAATGGAATTGGGTGAAGCATTTTACCTTCAGGGAAAAGCGGACAGCGCCCGGCAAGCGTGGGAAACTTACAGGATGCGCTATGCCAACAACAAATCAGCGATTCGAATCTTGATTTTCACTTACAGTCGATTGAATCTGGAAGACGATCTGATTCGGACCGTTGATCAGTCAAGACAGTCTTTTAGCGATCCCGGCTTTATGGCTCAGGATATGGCGAATTACTACCAGGTCAGACGAGATTTCAGTCACGCCACGGATGAGTATTTGCGATTATTGAAAAACAATCAAAATCGCGAAAGCTATGTTCGGGGACGACTGCTGGTTATGAGTGACGATGTGGATGACCTAAACATTATTGAATCAAAACTGGTGAATACCGCGGATACATCCGATGCTCTCAAGCGAATTTTGGCCGCTTTTTATTTTAAGACCGGTCAGCTGGACAAAGCATTTGAGGTTCACCGAAATCTGGGATGGAAGACGAATGAAGATTTAGATCGCTGGATGGCCTTTGCCAACAGCCTCCGAATGGACAAGCATATTCCCGAGGCGATCACGGCCTACCAGGACATTTTGAAGCATATCGATTCGAAAGACAGACGCCGAACCGGCCGGTCTCTCCTGGGTTTAGCCCAGACATTTGAGGATCAGATCATACCTGCGGAAGAAACCACCCAACTGTCCGCGTTTCTGCCCGGAAATCTTTTTTTTACCACACCCTATTATTATAACACTGACCAGGCACCGGCTTCTTTGCAATCGGCCTTAACGCTTTACGATTCTATTCTTGTAAGCATGTCTCAATCCAAATTCACCTCTGCTGCGCATTTTCGATTGGGGGAAATCCAGTTTCGCATTACCCGCGATTTCGATCGGGCGTTTGCCAATTATGAAACGGCGCTTCGATCCGATAAAGCACCGGCTCAACGGATGGCTATCGAATCCAGACTGGGGCAAATCTATTTGGCTCAGGGAAATCCGGACGGTGCCGAAGCGTATTTCGATCGCTACACACGCCAGGGCGAACCATTTGTCAGTGAAGGTTTACTCACTCTGTTTCTCCGGGGAGATTTGGACCGGCTCAGCACCGAGCTTGATTCCACGTTAATGGGCTATACAGGTGAGGAGTTGACTTTTAACGATCTTGTGGAATTGCAGGATTTGGTTTCCACATACTATACCAACGGATCCGACGATGACCGAAATGCCATGTTGAATTGGACCCGGGCGGAAAATTTATTATGGCAGGACAAGATTAACGAAGCAGCGGAAACCCTGAGCTGGATCAGGGAACAGTGGCCGGATTCAATGTTGAATTCCCTTTTACTTTGGAGGGAGACAGAACTAAGGCGGTATTTACATCAAACAGATCAGGCTTTGGCTCTGGCTCAAATGATGACTTCCGGTGACAAGGGAGACATTGGGTGGATTCTGATCGGTGAGATCCAGGAAAATGACCTAAAGGATCCGCAGAAAGCCCTGGAAGCTTATTACCATGTTTTGAATGATTTTCCACAGTCGATGTTATATGAGCCTGTTCGGTTGCATATCCGTCAACTGACCCCCGATAAAGAGAGCTAATGCAATGAAGAATTTCAATGTGATAAAATGGATGGTTGCCGTTTTACTGACAGTTCAAGTCCTTGGTGCACAAAAGATATTGATCCCCATGGATCTGACGCAAAAAGATCATCTAAAAGCGTATGGAGTGGCCTTTTCAATACTGGAGAAAAAAATTAATGTGGAATGGCTCCTGAATTACCGCGGCGGGTCTTTTATGACCGATTCCTATCCTTTTATCATTCAGGAATGCAAAGTAAAAGGCGTTATCTACGAATTGCCGAACGACGCGGATGTATTGAATATTTACAGCACAATCGACCAAAATAATATGGATGTTGTCTTACTGGAGAAAGCGCCCAAGATCGCGGTGTATACACCGCCGAACAAACAACCCTGGGATGATGCGGTTACCCTGGCGCTTACCTATGCGGAAATCCCCTATGAAACACTGTGGGACGAAGATGTTCTTTCGGGGAAGATAGACCAGTATGATTGGCTTCACCTGCACCACGAAGACTTCACCGGTCAGTATGGGAAATTTTATGGCCACTACCGGATGGCAGACTGGTATCTCAAGCAGCAACAGGAATTTGAAGCGTTGGCAAAGAAGCTGGGTTATCCAAGTGTGCATGAAGAAAAGAAGGCCGTGGCAAATGCGATCAAAGATTATGTGGGACAGGGCGGTTTCATGTTTGCCATGTGTTCGGCCACGGATTCTTATGACATCGCACTGGCGGAAACAGGATTGGACGGCGTAGCAAGTGTTTATGACGGAACACCGCCGGATCCGCATCTCAACGAAAAGTTACACTACGACCAAACCTTTGCCTTCACGGACTTTAGGGTCTACACCGATCCCATGGTTTATGAATACTCCGATATTGACGTACCGCCCAGCACGAATCCGGTCGCCCGCGGCGCCGAAGCGGATTATTTCAGTCTTTTTGAATTTTCCGCAAAATACGATCCGGTTCCCACCATGCTGACCCAGGACCATGTCGCTGTTGTGAAAGGATTCATGGGACAGACCACCGGTTTCGATCGGGATAAGATCAAAAAACACATCATTATTATGGGAGACGATCCGGCGTCCAACCAGGTGAAATATATCCACGGAAATTTTGGCAAAGGAACGTATACATTTTTAGGCGGTCACGATCCGGAAGACTATCAGCATTTGGTCGGTGATCCACCCACGGATTTATCTTTACACAGAAATTCTCCCGGATACCGGTTAATCCTGAACAATGTATTGTTTCCCGCCGCCCGGAAGAAGGAGCAAAAAACCTGAGCGAGTCTAAGGCCATTGTTATCCGGGAAAAGAGACTTGCCGATGCCCAATTTGTCTTCAACAACCTTCCCGAGTTCCAGAAGGAAGTGTCGGAAGAGGAGTATAATACTCGTTTGGAAGGACAATCACACCTGATTCTCACCGCCTACGTCAAAGGAAAACCGGTTGCCGGTAAAATCGGATATGACCGCTATAAGGACGGTTCATTTTATTCTTGGATAGGCGGCGTTCTTCCGGAATACCGAAAACGCGGCATTGCCCGGAGATTATTGGACTACCAGGAGGAATGGGCAAAAAGTCGGGGTTACCTCTCAATCCGGGTGAAGACTCGTCCGCGTTTTAAAAATATGCTTCGCATGTTGAAACGTGCAGGATACCGGGAAATCAGCCGGGAATTGCGAAGTCCGGAATCCGAAACCCGAATCTATTTTGAAAAATCACTTTTGGGGGACAAAGTATGAATACATTGTCGATTTCTACTCCAGAGAGAACTGCTTTTATCAACATTACATCGCAGGTCAGTCAGGCTGTTCGCGATTCCGGAATTGAAGATGGCATCGTCACCGTTTATGTTCCGCATACCACGTGCGGCGTTACAATCAACGAAGCCGCCGATCCTGACGTTCCCCGTGATATTCAGTACCAGTTAGATAAAATTGTACCGTACGAGAAAGGATATCATCATGCGGAAGGCAACGCGGATGCACATATCAAAACCACGCTGGTAGGGTCGTCGGAAACCATTTTATTGGAAAACGGGCGCTTGCAGTTGGGAACCTGGCAGGGCATCTTTTTATGCGAATTTGACGGCCCGCGAATTCGAAGGGTTTATGTAAAAGTTACCTGAGTTGGAACTCTTCGATCCGTCGGTTCCGGTAGCTCAGATAGAGATCATTATATTTAAAACAAAGTCCCACCACTGTACTGTCTGCTATTGGATAGACTTGTGTTGGCGCAAAATTCCAACCACTGGTGAGTAAAACATCCTGGCCGTTTAAATCCACACCTAACAGGTAAAACTCCGAATTATGGTAAGCCATGGAATAGATCCCATAATAACCGGTATCCACGTTTGTCAGCTCAAACACAGTGTCCCGGCTAGCCGTTTGGTCGATGGTCTTGGATAAAACCCGAAGCCGATATTGATCGGTTTGCTGGGAATTCCGGTAGAGAACCGCCAGAGAATCCAGATCATCCAGGTAGGCGATCCCACTGGGACGCCAGTTATCATTGACAGTATCAGCGGTAAGGTAAATCCGTTCGCCAACCGGTGAAACGCCCAACAGATTCCATGTGTCCATGGATTGAAGGAACAGATTCTGTCCGTCGGTTGTCATACCGAAATAGCCCTGACCATTCATTCCCAGATCAAAGCGATCGGTGAGATATACCGAACCGGTATCCGCGGAAAATTGGAGGAGATCAATCTGAGAACCGGCATGACCGGACAGATCGTA
Source organism: uncultured bacterium (assembly GCA_964549745.1). Taxonomy (GTDB): domain Bacteria; phylum Fidelibacterota; class Marinisomatia; order Marinisomatales; family J089; genus J089. Next base: position 18,572 of record CAZJWP010000015.1, read on the forward strand.
ATTCGTGGAGAAGAAATGTCCGTTCACGTAGGTAATGTCGCAAATGTCATCGGCGTAAGTATTCCGGCTGGTATCAATATTGAGATCATCCGAACAGGCGGTAATCCACAGAACGGGCAGGAAAAGCATCGGTACGAAATAGCTTAATTTTCTCATGATGAACATCTCGGATCAGGGTAAACGCTCTTTCTGTTTAGCCTGTTCCCAAATTGCATCCATTTCTGCCAGAGATGCCTTTTCAATCGGGATGTCCTTCTTTTTTAGCTCTTGCTCGACAAATTTAAATCGCCGAATGAATTTAACGTTGGTTTTGCGGAGAGCGTCTTCTGCGGATATTTTCAGGGTACGTGACAAGTTTACGATTGCAAATAAAACATCGCCGATCTCTTCTTCAATGTGTGGTTTGGACCCATTCGATTCCGCCTCTTTCAGTTCGCTGATCTCTTCATGCACTTTTCCCCAAACCTGTTTAATCTCGTCCCAATCGAAGCCCACATAGCTGGCTTTTTCCTGTAACCGTTGTGCCCGTACCAATCCCGGCAGACTGGCCGGAACGCCATCCAATCGCGATGCGCGGCCTTTTTCTTTATGTTTGGCCGCTTCCCAGTTTTGCTTGGCATGGAAACTGGCATCCGCCTGAGCATCTCCAAAAACATGGGGATGCCTCCGAATCAGTTTTTCATTGATTCGGTCCAGGGAATCATCGATAGAAAAACGCTGGTCTTCTTCGGCAATCCGGGCCTGCATCACAACGTGTAGTAATACATCGCCCAGTTCTTCTTTTAAGGTCGCCCAGTCTTCTTCATCCACGCTTTCCATGACTTCATACGTTTCTTCCAGGAAATAGGGCAGAAGAGAGGCATGGGTCTGTTCCCGATCCCAGGGACAACCATCCGGTTCCCGAAGGCGGGTTACGGTTTTCATGAGTTGTTCAAACTTTTCGCCGGTAGTCATTTCAGTCCTGTTCTTTTGGAATTAGTGAGTCCCAGGGGACATGCGCCAGAATATCGTCTTCCCGAGTACGCATGGCCCGGATGTCGTTGTCGGTTTTATCGTCAAAACCGAGTAAATGCAAACAGCCGTGGATAATCAACCGGGCAATTTCCCTTGGCTCAGGTTCTTCAAAATGTTTGGCGTTTTCCCGGGCCCGCGGAAGACTGATATACACTTCACCTTCCGGGGAAGGTTCTTCATAATCATTGAGTCGAAAGGCAATAACGTCGGTGAGCTGGTCGACTTTAAAAAACTCCTTTTTCAATTTATTCAGGAGTTCATCATCACCGAAGATCAGGGTAATATGGGCATCATCGATCTGATATTCGGACCAAACGGCATCCACAATTTTCCGAATGACCCTATCAGGATAACGGTTTTGGTCGGGATCGAATTCCAGTATCAGTTGATTCACGTCAACGGACGCCGGAAAACTTCATCCGGGTTGGGTGGTTTTTCCTCATCTTCCGGGTATTCTATCCGAATATGATAAATTCCGCGTAATACCGGTAACATGCCGCTATGACCGTCCACGCTCCCTTTGATTTTTTGCAGTTCAGATAAGGTTAACGGGCATTCGGACAATTGTCCTTCGTTGATCCGCTTTTGAATGATCCGGTCCAACATAGCCTCGATCTTGAAAATATCCGGATCCTTAATTGACCGAACCGCAGCTTCCGCGGCTTCGCAGATCATTAAAATACCGGTTTCCCGGGAATTCGGTTTTGGACCCGGATACCGGAAGGCGGATTCATCCACTTTGTCCTTGCCGCCGGCTTCTTCCACAGCTTTTAAATAAAAGTATTCGACGCGGGTGGTCCCATGATGCATGGGGATAAAATCACGGACGATTTTGGGGATTCGATATTCTTCTGCCAGGCGCAACCCTTCGCGGACATGATTCCGAATAATCTTGGCGCTCATGGTGGCTGTCAGGGTATCGTGCTTGTTTTCGCCTAAAAATTGGTTCTCAATAAAATATTCGGCATGGGTCATTTTACCGATGTCATGGTAGTACGCACCTACCCGGCAGAGTAAAGCACGGGCTCCGATGGCATCCGCGCAGGCTTCGGCCAAATTTCCAACGACAATGCAATGATTGAAGGTGCCGTTCGCTTCACGCTGCAATCGTTTCAGTAATGGGTGATCGAAGTCCAACAATTCAATCAATGTCAGATCGGTGGTTACATTGAAGACCAGTTCCAGAAGACCGATTAATCCGTAGGTGATAATCGGCGCGGCTACACTGTTAATCACCAGGTACATGAGGTCATTCTGCATCTTGTCCATGGTCAGTGATTTGAACAGTCCCAGTCCGATCACAACCAGAATGCTGGCTCCAATCAAAGCAAACATGGTGGTAAAGAGTTGAGACCGGGTCCGCAAGCGCCGAATGTTGTACATGGCAATGGACGAGGTGAACATGGTCACGATAATAAAGTCCAGGTTATTCCCGATCATGATCCCGGTAAGGATGGCCATACTGGTGGTGCCCATGAATCCGATTCGGGCATCGAATAAGATTGTGAGGACCATGGCTGCCACGGAAACGGGGACCAGGTATTCGGAGGCAGTTAGGCGGATCACGACCACATGCGCAATACCAATACTGGCCAGAAAAACCAATGAGATCAACAGGATCATTCGCCAGTCGTCATAGACATGTTTTCGATAGAGCAGTAAAAAAGTAAAAAAGAAAGAAATGATAACACCAACCAGAATCAGACGACCCACGAAAGCCAGTGCTTTGTCTATAAAAGAGCTGGACCGTTCTCTCTGGTTCATGGCCAACGCCAGAGATTTTATTTTTTGCAGGATGTCAGGTGTGATACGGGTATTTTTATCAACAATGCGTTCGTCTTTGAGCACGGTTCCCTGGTAACGCGGAACCCGATCCAATCGCGCTTGCTGCCGCCGTTCAGTCGTTTCCTTGTCGTATATCAGGTTCGGCCGCATGAATTCCACAATCAACAGGTAACCCAAATCCCGGCGGATGTCCGCTTCGATATCGTACATCTTGGTGATTTCCACCCGCGCTTTAATCCAGGCTGCTTCCAGGTCGTTGAAAGTGTCAGGATTTTCGGTGACAGGAACATCGCCCTGGGCCACCATCACTTCCTTGCTGATGATCTTATCCCGGGCAATATCGTAAATCCCTTCCGCCCAGCGATTCCGGCAAATCTGAACAATGTCATTTTCAAACTGCTTTTCGTTGAAACGCGGCAAAGTGTCGCTGGTGGTGTGCAGGAAAGACGCCCAGGGTTCCTGATCAGTCTTGAAAGGATAGTTCTTGGTAAACGTCGTTTCCAGGATTTGCCAGGCCGTGCTGTCGGTACTGAACTCCGAGCGCGCATCCGCGAATTGAGGTTCGTACCGGTATCGGTAAACCAGGTCCTCCGATTGTTTATATTTCCGGTAGGCTTCCCGGAGTTCATCCGAAAGAATAAAGAAGTTTTTAATATCCTTAATCGAATTATCTACAACGTCTGAATTCCGGGTGAATAAGAAAAACTCGGATCGCATCGCTTCATCCAAATCAGCCTTAAGTTTTTCTTCGGTTTTCAGAATCGGAAATGTGAAGGGTGCGATGACCGGTTCCCGTGCAATTTCATTTAACTGGTAAGTATATTTTAGCGAAGAACCGGTTGGAAAGAATACAGCCAAACCCAGAATCAGTAAAGTCAAAATAAAGATATGATACCGGTATTTGGTGAAAACCAGGTTCCACCGGTCTTTTCTTTTTTGACGTCTGGATTTTTTACGGTACATGTTTAGTCTAGAACGGACTTAATGATTTCCCGGGCAATAATGATTCGTTGGATTTCACTAGTGCCTTCGCCGATTTCCAATACTTTAGCATCCCGGAAATATCGTTCCACATCGTAGTCTTTTACATAGCCATAACCACCGTGGACCTGAATCGCTTCAATCGTAGTATCCATGGCCACTTCACTGGCGTATAATTTGGCCATGGCTGCTTCTTTGACGACATCTTCACCCTGATCTTTCATCCAGGCGGCGTGGTAGACCAATAGTTTGGCCGCTTCAATCCGTGTTGCTATATCCGCCAGTTTGAAACTCACGGCCTGGAATTTATGGATCGGCTGGCCGAAGGCCTCCCGTTCGGTTGAGTACTTCAACGCTTTTTCATAAGCTCCTTCAGCCGTACCCACGGCCAGCGCAGCTACGGAAATCCGGCCGCCGGTGAGTGTTTTCAAAAAAGTTTTAAACCCGCCCTGAGGATTTCCCATCAATGCGGACGCAGGAATACGCATATTTTCAAAAAATAATTGCCGGGTATCGCTGGCCCGCCATCCCATTTTCTTCTCTTTCGGACCGATGGTCAAACCGGGTGTATTCGTTGGAATGACAAAAGCGCCTATGCCTTGTTTTTTCCCATCTTCCACAATCTGAGAGGTGAAAGAAAGAACACCGGCTTTTCCCGAATTGGTGATAAAAATCTTTCCGCCATTGACGATATAAGCATCGCCGTCTTTTACCGCTGTTGTTTGCGTAGAACCGGCATCACTGCCGGCATTTGGTTCGGTCAGACCGAAAGCGCCCAAAATTTCTCCGGAAGCCAACTTGGGCAGCCATTCCTGTTTTTGCGCTTCGTTACCAGCCAGAAAAATGGGCATGGTTCCCAGAGATGTGTGCGCGGCCAGTGTGATGGCTACAGAGGCATCTACTTTTGCCAATTCGATCACCGCAGTGGCATACGCCACCGTGTCCATTCCGGCGCCGCCGTATGATTCGGGAATTGGGATTCCCATGAGCCCTAATTCACCCATCTTATCCACCAGCTCTTGCGGAAATCGTCCCGTTTCGTCCAGTTCCTGTGATAAGGGTGCCACTTCGTTTTTTGCAAAATCCCGGACCATGTCCCGGAGCATTTCATGTTCTTCAGTAAAGAATAGAGAGTCCATATTTATCCAAATGTTTATGTTACCAGCGAATGGCTGCGGAAGCCCAGGTAAATCCGGAGCCAAAAGCGGCCAGAATCACCAAATCGCCATTGTGAATTTTACCTTCCTGAAGCGCTTCTGACAATGCGATTGGAATAGAAGCGGCGGTCGTATTTCCAAATTTCTGTATATTGCTGAATACCCGGTCCATACCAATGTCCAGTTTTTTAGCCACCATCTGACTGATTCGGAGGTTGGCTTGATGCGGAATAATCAACGCCACGTCATCGATGGACAGGTTGTTCGCGTCCAAAGCTTCACGAATCACTTCCGGAAAACGGGTGATGGCATTCCGAAACACCTCGCGCCCGTTCATTGAAGGATAATGTCGTCCTTCAGCGATCATTTCTTCGGATATACGCGGATTAATTCGGGACGCCGGAACTTCACACCACAGATCTTTCAGGTATTTACCTTCGGAATGTAAGTGTGTGGACAAGATACCCGATGGACCGTCACCGGCTTGCAGGATCACCGCTCCGGCGCCATCGCCGAACAGAACCGACATATCCCGGCCTTCCGTAGAAAGATTGAGCGCAGTAGACTGCACTTCAGCGCCAATGACCAGGATGGTATCGGCAAAGCCGGAACGGATGTACTGATCACCGATGGAAAGGGCATAGATGAAAGCGGAACAGGCCACTTTAATATCAAAACTGGGTACAGTACGCAAGCCAAGCTTGTCCTGCAATTGGTTGCCCACACCAGGGAAAAAATAGTCGGAGGTCAGTGAAGCAACGACCACCATGTCGATCCTTTCCGGCTCAATACCGGCTTGCTTGATCGCGCCAAGCGAAGCGCGATAGGCCAGATCGCTGGTGCCTTCACCTTCCCGAACCCAGTGTCGTTCCTCGATTCCGGTACGGGCAACGATCCATTCATTTGATGTGTCCATCAATTTTTCCAGGTCGGCGTTGGTAACAACTCGCTCCGGAACAGCGTGGGAAACGCCGATAATTTTTGCCTGTCTCATAAATGTGTCCCTTACAGTCTATTGTTGGTTGGAACTGGAATCATTGTATTTGAAACTCACCCGGAATTTATTGTATCCACGCCGGGAATTCCCGGAAAATGTTGGTGCACAGGTCAAGAACAATCCCAATTGATTTAAGAAAAGTCAGTCATCCCGATATAGAGAAAACTACTGTCTATGGCCGTGGTACTCCATTTTGGGATGGAGTTTTAAAAGAAGATGACTTGGTCCACTAATTTAATTATTAATAGATTACCC
>CAZJWP010000015.1:24860-28670 GCA_964549745.1 uncultured bacterium
GGAGTTTTAAAAGAAGATGACTTGGTCCACTAATTTAATTATTAATAGATTACCCTTACGGTTATGTATTATCTTAGCCGGGTTCTTTCACGATTCAATCCTTAGTTACCAATATGAATACTTACCTCAAACGTGAATACGATTATGCGATTCGTATTACCGCTTTTCTATCCGGTCATTATCCGGATTCTTATTTTACTATTAAAGATATTTCCGATTTATTATTTATATCAAAACCCTTCGCTTCCAGAATTATAAATACCCTGATCCAAAAAGGAATTTTGGGGAGCATCCAGGGACGGAATGGGGGCATCTATCTGAAGCGTGATCCGGTAACGATCAGCATTCTGGATGTTTTACTGGCCATGGAAATGGATTCAACACTGAATGAATGCGTTCGGGATCCCGGTATCTGTCCCCATGTGTCCTATTGCAAAATTCACAAATATTTCCAGGGTCTGGAACGGATGTTGATCCAGTCTTTTGCGTCTACCAACATTTCTCAATTTGCGTTTACCAAAGAAGATCTGGCCACAGATCCTGATCGATTAAAACTATCCTTAAAACCTGAATTGCGGGGTCAATTAGACCACGCCTAACGTCAAAAGGGGAATCAGTCCCGATTGATCCGGATATCCCGGACGTTCAGTTGCAGGTTCGTATGTCCCTGCCAGGTATTGATCTCTACTACAAACGCCAGATCAACGGGCCAACCGGTGATCAGCTTTTCGTAGGATTCACCAAGATTGAATCCGATGGCGTCCATCGTTCGGCCGTTTTGCCGGACGGCAAATTTCAGGTGATCGCCGCTGCCAACCAGCCGGGGATTTCCTACAACCGTTAAACCGCGGGCGGAAAATTTGGGACGCATATTGCCGGGTCCGTACGGGCTGAGTTTTTCAAGGAATCGCATGAACCGCTGATCGATCTCATTCAGCGCTACATCGCCTTCCAGGACGATCCGCGGCTCCATATCATCAGGAGTCAGCGAAGCGTTGCAAATATCGGTGAATGCACGACGAAACTCGTCGAATCGGTCTCGTTTCAGATTACACCCGGCCGCCATGGGATGACCGCCAAAACCTTCCAGGTATTCGCTGCATTGGCTAAGCGTTTCGTATAAATCCAAACCAGTGATGCTTCGGGCAGACCCTTTACCGATTCCGTTGGAATCGAAAGCAAACACAATAGTCGGGCGGTGATATTGTTCTTTGATGCGGGACGCTACGATCCCGATGACACCCGGAGACCAACCTTCTTCGCCCAGAATAATGGCATAATCATTTTTCAGATCAATTTCCGCATTGATCTTGTGCATGGCTTCGTCCACCATGTCCTGCTGAATGGTCTGCCGCCGGCTGTTTTCCCGGTCCAGGGCTTCCGACAGTTTTGCAGCTTCGGAACGATCGTTGGATAACAAGAGATCAACAGCGCGGTTGGCATCGCCCATGCGTCCGGCAGCGTTGATTCGCGGCGCTACACCGAAAACCAGCCGGGTCACGGTCAGGTCTTTGTCCCGAAGATTGGCGGAGGCGAGTAACGCTTCCAACCCGGCATGAGCGGTATCTTCCAGCCGGCGAAGGCCATGACTGACGATCACCCGGTTTTCATCCAGAATCGGCACCATGTCTGCCGATGTTCCCAGCGTTGCCAGTTCCAGAATATTGGGAATTTCCGTCCAATTGCGATCCAGCGCTTTGGCCACAGCCTGAATTAGTTTAAAAGCCACACCTCCGCCGCAGAGTCCCTTGAACGGGTACTCACAGCCTTCCTGTTTGGGATTGAGGATGGCTACGGCTTTGGGTAATTCCGCATCCGGTGTGTGGTGATCGGTAATGATCACGTCCACGTCTACCTTTCCGGCATAATCCACCTTGTCGAAGGCGTTGATGCCGCAGTCGCAGGTGATAATCAGATCAGCATTCATGTCCCGCGCGTGTTCGATCCCGCGAATGGACAAGCCATATCCGTCCCGTTCCCGATCCGGTACTTCCACCACCGGTTTTCCACCTAAATATTGTAACGAGGTTGTGAGCAATGCTGCACCGGTGGTGCCGTCAACATCATAATCACCGAAAACCAGGATGGGAATTTGTTCGCGGATGTTTTTCAAAATCCGTTCAACGACACGGTCCATATTTTTCATTAAAAACGGATCGTGAAGCTGATCCAGTTTCGGTTCGAAGAAAGGCCGGGAAGATTCCAAATCGATTAGTCCGCGGTTTGCCATCACACGGGCCAGGATTTCGGAACAGTCAAATTCATCGGCGAGACGCCGGACAATATCCGGGTCCGGTTCGGGAAATATCCATCTCATAGAAACGGGCACAATCTGAATGTAATTGACCTAAGTTGAAGTAAAGAAAAATCGGTAAGCGGGTCTATAAGCCGAGTCTTGTTTTCCGGACGAATCCGAAAAGATGGCCATTCATCTGGGCCCGGTTTTGCAATCGGGCTCAAGCGATCTACCCGCTCCTTTCCTCCCAAAGGGAGCACGACACGGATGATGTCGGGGCCAAAGCCATCGGAGCCTATTCGATCTTGCACCGGGTGGGGTTTACAAGCACCCGATTTCGCAACCGGGACTGGTGGTCTCTTACACCGCCGTTTCACCCTTACTCTCCCGATTAATCGGAAGGGCGGTTTGGTTTCTGCTGCACTTTCCATATCCTTACGGACTCCCCGCGTTACGGGGCACCCTATCCTGCGGTGCTCGGACTTTCCTCCCCGTCACCGCCGAAACGGATCCGGAGCAGCCATCCGACCCACTCACCGATTGTAAAGTCTAACGCGCTCAATCAGTGGAACGTTGCCAATATAAAAAACGTCCACACACATCACAAGTGTGGAGTGTTGTATTGCCACGGATTTCCGCAATAATCTGCCGTGGAATAAAAGCTCCACAGCCACCACAGGCACTATGGGTTACCGGAGTGACGGCGACACCTTCCCGGGCATTCAAAACACGGTTATACTGACGAAGATAGCGGCTGTCAATTTCCTTGATTTTTTCTTCCCGGGCAGCTTCCAGTTCATCTTTTTGAGATGATGTTTCCGAATAACGTTCTTCCAGCTTTTTCCGTCGTTCTACCAGATCGGAACTCAGCGATTCCAAATTTGTCTGTTGTTCGGTTACATTGGAATCCAATTGTTCCTTTTCTTCCATCAGTTCAAGATTCTGTGTTTCAAGATCGTTAAGCTTGTTTTGTTGAATTTCAATTTCCGCCATCATGGCGTCATACTGCCGATTGGTTGTCACCAGTGACAGTTGATCTTTATGCTTTTCAATATCTTCCTTACAGCTCTGAATGTCCAGCTCATTTTTGTTAACCAGAACTTCAATTTCTTTAAGCCTGTTGCGTCCGGTTTCTACCGCTTGAGTGAGCCGTTCTTCTTCCGTCTTGAGTTCAGCTACTTTTTCCGGAAGGTTGCCCAGTAATGCTTTCAGTTCTAAAAGCTGAGCGTCAATTTCCTGTAATTCAACCAGTTTCTGAATCGTTTTCATTCACATCCTTTCATAAAAACAGAAATGCACCGGAGCTCGGTGCATTTTTAATTCTTTTGCGCTTGTTTGTCTACCACCCATCGAAAGGTGGTAGCGACAGCAGTAGTTGTTTTGTCTTGTCTCGTCTGTATTCTCTTGAAATTTAGCCAGCGAATTTAAGCATGATATTAGAAGGAGGAAAGGTTAACAAATGAATATTTTAAACTTAATTTAGTTTTGAGTGATAAGGAAAGGATGCGATCCGTCGGTGGCCGGATGGCATCTTTAAAAACCTTAGTTACGGATTGCATCTTTTTTGTGGATTG
>CAZJWP010000016.1:0-14182 GCA_964549745.1 uncultured bacterium
GAATACGATCTTCCGAGGGCCAGAATCCATCCCAGGTTGTTCCGACCTCCGGAATATAGGAAATGAGGCCCGCCACACCGTAGGTCCAATCCGCCTGATCGCCACTGACGCCATAACTCAACAGTTCAGTTCCGGTCCCAACCTGAAAATGATTCACGACCGTCATGGCTTTACCGATTTCCCGAAATGTGGTCAGATCCGGTTCCGGGGGATAGGAACCATCGCCGAAAGGAATAATAAGATCATTGCCATAAGTGTGATAATGGAGAACATTGGAGAAATTGTGATTCAGGATAAAATCGCGAACCGTTCTTGACTCCGGCTCCGAAAAGGCTGAATCTCCGCGAAAGGTTTCATCGCAAGCATAACTTGAGGCGCCGGGGCCGCCCCAGTCATAGTCGAAGTTTCGATTCAAATCGACACCTCTTCCGGTGGACGTACCGCATCCCGTATCCCGACGGTTTTTCCGTTGCATCCCGCCGCCACCGACACTGTTTTCCTGGTTCCAGACATATCCGTCAACATTCACCATGGGAATAAACCAGATTTCACGGTTGTTGACAAGAAAAGTCAGTTCCGGATCCGAATTGTAATTTTCGCATAATTGTTGTGCAAAAAATAGCAGGTTCATCATCCCCACCGGTTCCCGGGCATGCGTCAAACCGGTGAACAGTACTTCCGGTTCATCTTCATCCTGGGCCGGGTTATCGGAAATTTTAAAGGCCCAGATTGTCCGACCTTCAATTGTCGTTCCAATACTGTCTTTGGCGCTGACCAGGTTCGGATACAGCAAATGTAGTGTATCGATGCGTGCCAATTCTTCTTCCAACGTGTAATTGCCCAAGAGGCTACCAAGTGGAAATTCTCTTTGTGCCGCCGGGACGCTCCGCGCCTTGTAATAAGCGGTCATATCATCAATATCGATTGTGTAGGCCCACCCGCCGGTATCTAGTTTCTTCAATTCGTTGGCAGAAACGGGTAAATGGAGTGAACCGGTGCGATCCGACCAACCGTCGTCTACAGCCAGTCCAAGGTCAGCCAGTTGATGGATTTGATATGGTGTGGCATTGGGGATTCTTATCTGGGAATAGACATCCCGTACGGAATGACCATTTTGTCCGGCGGTCAACGCCGCAAAGAGAAAAATCGCCCACGGAAAGTGTGTTCGGAACATGTTGTTAAAGTACCGAAGATTTCCGGGGCAAGCAATGGGAAAACGTGAAGGTTGCTTGTTGAAACACCACTTTACCAGGCACTGGTTTCTTACCAATTTGGGATTTAAAGTTTACATCCCATCATGGGCTTGCATCCTGTCCCTTCAGATAAGATGCAATCCGGCGGTTGCCGGATGGCATCTTTAGAGCATTGCTTCCAGATATACTCACTAAATCCATCCTCTCCGTTGAACTTGTTTAAAGGATGCCACCTCGCGGAAGAGATTGCATCCGGTCTCAAAACAAAAAGGGCTCGTTCCGAGCCCTTTTTAACCAACTTGTAAGATAGAATTACATGTTTTCCTTCAGCCATTTGGTGGTGACGGATTTCGGACGTGTGATCGGCAGACCGAGAGCCCGATTGATGACCATCTGGGACACCATACCCATAGCCCGGCTGATGCTGAACAACACGGTATAGAAGCTGAATTCCGTCAGACCAAAGTGATAGAGCAGGGAACCGGAAGCTGCGTCCACATTGGGCCACGGATTCTTGGCTTTTCCCTGTTCTTTCAATACCGGCGGAACCACATCAAACAGGTTCCGGACAATCTCAAAGACGTCGTCATCTTTGATATTCGCTTTTCCGAATTCCATAAACGCGGTATATCGTGGATCCGGACAACGCAAAACTGCATGTCCGTAACCGGGGATAACACGTCCGCTATTCAGGCGATCCCAAACGAAATCCTTGAGTTGATCATTCGTAGGAACACCATTGAAATGATCCCGGACTTCAAGCACAAACCGCAGGCATTCCTGATTTGCCAATCCATGTAGCGGACCGGCCAAACCGTTCAGACCGGCCGAAACGGCATAATATGGATCAGACAGCGCCGAAGCCACGGTCAATCCGGAGAAGGCACTCACGTTCCCGCCTTCATGATCGCAATGAAGCATGAGGTAAAGTTGCATGAGTTTCTTCAATTTGCCGTCCGGGTCGGGTAAACCCAGCATGTGGGCGAAATTCGCGCCCCAATCCAGATTTGGATCGGACGAAATCCGGTCGCCTTTGTCAAACCGCAGGCGATACACTCCGGCACCGATGGCAGGCAATTTTGCTACCAGGCGAAGACCATCTTCCAAAATACTTTTCCAGTAATCCTGCTTTTGCAGTCCTTTGTCGTAGTTCTGACGGTAGACACTCTCTTTTTCCATCACCAGCACAGCCGTGTTGAACATCGCCATCGGATGCGAATCCTTCGGCATAGCTTCCAGTACGTCCCAGACATACGACGGAACGTCCCGGTATTCATTCAACTGTGTCTGTAAATCAGCTAACGCATCTTTGTCCGGTAATTCACCGGTCAGAAGTAAAAAGAATACTTCTTCGGGCAGAATATCGGAGATCTCCAAAAGAGGTCTTCCCCGGATAATGAGTCCTTTATCGGGAGAGACGGATGATGTATCACAGGTCAATCCTTTTACGCCTCGCATGCCGCCATAAGCCTGGCTGACCGTGACCTGACTCAGGATGGAGTCCCCCTTCGATTCCAGTAATTGCTTCACTTCATGGCGCCACTCCGGTATCTTTGTGGCCATGAGGTCCATTAGCTTAGCCATTTTGATTTTCTCCTTCCTTAGATAAACGACGGGCAGCCAGTTCCTGGGCTTCCAGGACAGTAATGGCCGTCATATTGACAATATCTTCCACAGTACTGGAAGCATACTGTAATAAATTGACCGGTTGCCGAATTCCCATAAGGATCGGCCCTATGGCTGTCGCGTTTGCCAGTTTAGATAACAATTTGTAAGCAATGTTCCCGGAAGTCAAATCCGGGAAAATCAGGACATTTGCTTCTTCCTGAAGGTTTGAGAACGGGAAGTGTTCCTTGAGGATCGCCGTATCCACAGCCACATCGGCGTGGATTTCACCGTCCACCTGGAGATTCGGATCCCGTTCCTTAATGAGGCGAACCGCCTCTTTGACTTTTTGCGAGAGAGGATGTTTGACACTTCCAAAATTGCTGAAGCTCAACATCGCCACCCGCGGATTGATACCAAATTTCCGTGCTTCCGCTGCGGTCAAGAGTGCAATATCCGCCAGCGTTTTTGCATCCGGATCAATATTGATCGTTACATCTGCAAACAATTTGACTTTATTCTTGAACGCCAGGATCATGGTTCCGGCCACTCGGCCGATCCCTTCTTCAATTTGCAGGATTTGCAGCGCCGGGCGAATGGTGTCCGGGTAATGATGCGCAATTCCGGATACCATGCCATCTGCCAGACCCAATTCGACCATCATGGCGCCGTAATAATTGGGGCGCCGCATCACATTGACAGCATGACTTCGTGTCATTCCTTTGCGTTGGCGATCATTGTAAATCTTTTCCACAAATTCCTTATTGGGTTTCAACCGGACGGGGTCCATGATTTCCACATTATCCAGACTCACATTCAATCGTTCGGCCTCGGAACGAATAAAGGCTTCGTTTCCCAATAAAATGGGTTGTGCAATTTCTTCCGCCACGATCTGCTGGCTGGCACGGATAATCTTGTCGCATTCGCCTTCCGGAAAAACGATCTTTTTGGGTCCCAATTTGGCCTTCTGGGTAATGCGCATCATCAGTGCACGACTGCGGCCTAACCGTGATTCCAGTTCCTGCTTATAATCATCGATATCGATGGTTTTTCGGGCTACACCCGAATCCATAGCAGCCTTCGCCACTGCGGATGCAACCATGGGTAACACGCGTTGATCCAGCGGTTTTGGGATAATGTAGTCGCGTCCAAACATCAGCGTAGACGCTTCATAGACCTGGGTCACACTGTCCGGTACGTCTTCGTGTGCCAGTTCTGCCAAAGCAAGAGTCGCCGCAACCTTCATCTCGGTATTAATAGCGCTGGCATGTATATCCAGTGCGCCGCGGAAAATGAAAGGAAAACCTAACACATTATTAACCTGATTGGGTTTGTCCGAACGACCGGTGGCTATGATCACATCTTTGCGGGAATCTATAGCATCTTCGTAACTGATTTCCGGATCGGGGTTGGCCAGGGCAAAAACGATCGGATTGTCCGCCATGGATTTTACCATCTCTTTGGACACCAGCCCGCCCATGGACAATCCGATAAAAACATCGGCGCCGACCATGGCATCCGCCAGGGTTCGCGCTTCGGTCTTGACCATGAATTCGCGCTTGAATTCATTGATTCCTGCTTCCCGGCCTTCATAGATCACACCCCGGCTGTCACACAGAATAATATTTTCATGTTTCAGACCGAAGCGCTGATAGTGCCGCGCACATGAAATGGCCGCGGCACCGGCGCCGCTGATCACCATTTTCATGTCTTCCAGCTTTTTCCCGGCCAGCTCGGCTGCGTTGATCAAAGCCGCTGCAGAAATAATCGCCGTTCCGTGTTGATCATCGTGGAACACGGGAATGTTCATGGCTTCGCTCAGACGCCGTTCAATCTCAAAACATTCGGGAGCCTTGATATCCTCAAGATTGATCCCGCCGAAAGTCGGTTCCATCAGTTTCACAGCATGGATAAACTCGTCCACATTTTCAGTATTCAATTCAATATCAAATACGTCAATATCCGCGAACCGTTTGAATAAAACACCTTTCCCTTCCATGACCGGTTTCCCGGCTAAGGAGCCAATATTTCCCAGTCCAAGAACAGCGGTTCCATTGGTCACAACCCCTACAAGATTTCCCTTGGCAGTATACAAAATTGCCGTACCCGGATCGCGGGCGATTTCACGGCAAGGTTCCGCGACACCAGGCGTATAGGCCAGAGCCAGATCTCGCTGGGTTGCAGCCGGTTTGGTATTAATAACTTCGATTTTCCCGGGACGGCCGGTCGTGTGGTAGTCCAGGGCTTGTTTTTTCGTAATCATCACAAATCCTTCTTCTCAGTTAAAACAAGAGTAGCTGGTCCTGAATTTAGGTCCTTCCGTCGGTAATATCCCAATATATCCGGGAAATTGTCACAACATTATGGCGTCGCTGTTCCATCACCGGTAGCCGAAAAAGTCCCGTGGTTTATCACACCGGAAAAACCGGAATATTCCCAGGTTCCGGACCACAAACTCCCGGCAACAATTCCGGTGAGTGTAACATTGTTATCCACTAATTCAGGATTTAGGTCCAAGGTAATCTCATATCCATCCTGGAAACCGGAATAGGTACCGGTCCCGGTTTGAGGACCGATGCGTGACGGGCTGCCAACGGATTCGAATTTCCAGCTTCCGCCGAGTGTATCATTAATTTGCGGAGTCAGCTCAATCCAACCGGAAATGATTTGAGTTCCGGTGGAGTCGTAACCTTTATAGTCCCATTGATTGGTCGATGCGTTATTGCAACCGGTAAGGAGTAAAAGGAGGGTAAAAATACCCGGAATGGATAGTCTGGTCATCGTATGTAAAAACCTGAAACTTTTTTTATCCCCCAATTCAGGCGCTTTCTTTGATTTTGGTTATCAAAAACCCTTGAATTTACGCGTAATCTGATAGAATAAGTTTCAAGTTTTACGTAGAAATATCTAAGGAAGGGCGGTTCAAGAATTGCCCGAACGCTTGACTTCTTCTTAAATCTTGAACCTTAAACCTTGAATCTTCTCTTTCGTAACTTTGCCTCTGATTTTCATTAACAAGGAGTGAGAATGAAATTGTATTCTTGGAATGTGAATGGCGTTCGGGCAGCGGAACGAAAAGGATTTGTGGATTGGCTGAATAAAACCCAACCTGATGTGCTTTGTTTGCAGGAGACCAAAGCGCGGAAAGAACAGTTACCGGAAAGTTTGCTGGAGGGTCACGGATACCATACTTACTGGCATTCCGCCGAAAAGGCCGGTTACAGTGGTGTGGCGACTTATACCAAAGAAGAACCAACTTTCGTTCAGGAAGGACTGGGTATTCCGCGCTTCGATGCGGAAGGTCGTGTGTTAATCACCGAACATCCTGACTTCCTCTTGTATAACATCTATTTCCCAAACGGACAGCGCGACCAGGAACGCTTGGATTATAAACTGGATTTTTATGAAGAGTTGCTGGTGATTCTGGATGAACAGGTGGAATCCGGAGTTAATGTAGTGGTTACCGGAGACTGGAACACAGCCCATAAGGAAATCGACCTGGCGCATCCGAAAGCCAATTCCAAAACGTCCGGGTTCCTGCCGGAAGAACGCGCTTTGATCGATAGATACATGGAACATGGCTATGTAGATACGTTCCGACTCTTTCATCCGGAACCTGAGCGCTATTCGTGGTGGACCTATCGCATGGGGGCCCGCGCCAGAAATGTAGGCTGGCGGATCGATTATTTCTTCGTTAACACCGGATTCATAGATCGTATCATTGACGCGGACATCTACGATGAAGTGATGGGTTCGGATCATTGCCCGGTTTCATTGGAGATTTCAGAATGAGTACTTCCCCCGCAGCCAATCATTGGGACGAACGCTATTCTTCCGAAGAATATGTGTACGGTACAGCAGCAAACGAATTTCTGGTGAGTATGGCGTCACGCATCACCGGGAAAAAGGTCCTTTGTATCGCGGACGGCGAAGGCCGCAATGGCGTTTTCCTGGCCCGAAAAGGATTTGATGTCACCAGTATCGACTTTTCAGCAAAAGGTGTGGAGAAATCAAAAAAACTGGCGGAAAAATACCAGGTGAAGATCAACGCCATTCAGGGAAACGTGCTCACCTGGTCTTATCCTGAAAATGAATATGACGCGATTGTTTCCGTGTTTGCACATTTTAACCGCTCAGAATATCCTGAACTGACATCGAAATGGATCCGGGCTCTTAAACCGGGCGGACATTTTCTCCTGGTCGGGTACGATCTGAGTCAACTCGGCCGGAATTCGGGCGGTCCGAAAACCCTTGATCTCTTACTGGATTTGAACCTGGTTCAGGACTGCTTCACATCAATGAAAGTCGTGTATCTTGAAAAAGGCGAGATTGAACTTAAGGAAGGCACTTTACACCACGGTTATGCCAGCCTGATCCGCGGCTTTTTTGAAAAGGAACAACCGGAATGATTACCAAAGCAAAACTGGCTAAAAACTGGCTCAACCGATATACCGGTTCAAAACCGGAAGAATTGGGACAGTGGATTTTGTTGACCAATTTCCAGAACTACGTTGAAAAGTTCGCCGAGCGGTTTGACGTGCAGGTGAAAGGCCGCGGCGGTCCCATGACCAGCGCCAGTACAGAGGATGGACTCAGCATCATTAACTTTGGAATTGGCAGCGCCAATGCAGCCACCATCATGGACCTGCTCTCAGTGATTGAACCCAAAGGCGTGCTCTTTCTTGGTAAATGCGGCGGATTAAAACACTCCACGGAGATTGGGCATTTTGTATTGCCCATCGCCGCTATCCGCGGCGAAGGAACCAGCGACGACTACTTCCCGAAAGAAGTCCCGGCCATGCCGTCGTTTAAATTGCACAAACATGTGTCACACATTTTATATGAACGCGATTTGGAATACCGCTCCGGTGTGGTCTACACCACCAACCGCCGACTGTGGGAGCACGACGAAGAATTCAAGACTTACCTTCGGAAGATCCGTGCCATTGCCATCGATATGGAAACAGCGACACTGTTCATTACCGGTTTTGCCAATGGTATTGCCCGCGGCGCATTGCTCCTGGTTTCGGACCGGCCCATGGTCCCGGAAGGTGTGAAGACCGAAAAATCCGATCAGTCCGTCACGTCAAATTTTGCTGATTTACACTTGGACCTGGGAATCACCGCCATGTCCCGGATTGACGCTGAGGGCGAAGCGATCAAGCATTTTACGTATTAGCCTGAATTCTTCAGGCTAGGTTTTAATCCACAAATAAATCCACCGCAATTGCATCGGCAAAATGGACGCCTTGACCTACAAGTCTTAATCTCCCGTTGAATTCTTCCAAATAACCCGACCATTTTTTTACTACTATTTCAATCTGAGCTCCCACCCTTCTTCTATAGTCCTCCGGGATTCTGTTTAGATCGACGCCTTCGGTCAACCGAATTCCAAATCCCAACCGTTCATTGATCTTCATTTCCGGTGTCAGCGTTTCGGTTGAATAAACAGGCGAATTATTCTCCGAAATAGAATTCAGATAACTATCCAGGTTCCGGGTATTTTGCCAACGGCAGTCCCCGTCAAAACTGTGCGCAGAAGGGCCCAGTCCAAGATAGGGCTCCATGCGCCAATAATGCAGATTGTGCCGGCATTCAAAACCGGGTTTGGCGTGATTGGAAATCTCGTATGCCTGCAATCCGGGTTTCTGTAATATCTCACGGGTTCGGTCCATCATCGCAACACTCAGTTCGTCCGGCGGTAAATGAATCCGTCCCCGGTTGACTTCCGTAAAAAGCGGCGTCCCGGCTTCCACCGTCAATGAATATGCAGAAATATGCGGCACCCCAAAATCGATCAGCTTTTGTAGGTCTGCTTCCCAGTCCTCAAGCGTCAGATTGGGCAAATGGTAGATCAGATCACCGTTTACATTTTCAAAACCGGCCCGGCTTGCCCATTCCAAGGCCTGCTCTGCTTCCGCCCCTGAATGGATGCGCGTCAGAAATTCCAAATGTGTATCCCGGAAGGACTGAATTCCCAGTGATAATCGATTCACACCCAATGAACGGAAAGCCTTCATCTTCTCCAAAGACACTTCACCCGGATTGGCTTCCAGCGTGATTTCCGCATCGGACGCCAGAGTCCAGCGGTGGGAGACCGCCTCAAAGATTTTTTCAAGGTGCAACGGCTCCAGCATGCTGGGTGTTCCGCCTCCGAAAAACAGGGTATCAAACCCGGTGGACCCGGACCACTCCGCGTGCTCGATTTCCCAAAGCAGCGATTGGACAAACCGGTCCAAATCGTCTGAGCGATCCGCGACTGAATAAAAGTCGCAGTAAAAGCATTTTCGTTTGCAAAACGGGATGTGCAGATAGAGTCCGGCCGATTCCATAATAAAAGTTACACCGGAGGGCAGACTTCCGCCTCCGATTCATACACTTTTTGCCTAACTTCCGCTTCATTTCGGAGGAATTATGCGGAGAATTGGAATCATCCTGATTCTGATCCTGAACAGTTTGCCGGCGCAGGAACCTGCCTTTAAAGTCGGATTTGATATCGACGACACGGTGCTTTATTCGGAAGCGATTTTCGTGCAGCCAAGAGCAAAGCAAAACGGTCACCTGGATTTTGCCTGGATCAATCAGCAGGATCGGAAACTTTCGGTTCCGATTACACCCACGCTGGACCTGATCCACTATTTCGAAGCACGTAAGATTCCGGTCTATTTCATCACCGGGCGGCATCCGGAAAACGGAAACGACCTTGCGGATTATCTCACCGGTGTTTTGGGTTTCCCGGTCAAAATGAATGAAAACTTATTCTTCTCACACGAAGCCATGATCTACGGAAAAACAATTCAGGGAAAAGCTGCGATTATGCAAACGCTGGGAATCTCAGTGTATTATGGTGATGCAGACAGCGATATTCTGGATGCCCTGGCTGCGCATGTCCAGCCGGTGCGCATTGTACGATACTCTGCTTCCGTGGATCAATACAGCCGGAACTATTTCGGCGATACGCAGGCCAAACGCAATCCGGAAACACCCTGGGATTCCGCGGATCTTTCAATTTTTCTCAAGTCACATGTGGGTCCATTCGGGGAACCGATCTATCCCATCACCTGGGAGGGCCCGGAAGGAAATTAAGTGCGGCGATTCCCGGTATACATTTTTCTCTTTATTCTCACGGGTTTCCTTTCGGCCCAATCCGTGATTTGGCGCGGCCAGTTTCATTCCCGCACGGAAACTGATTCGCTGGCTGCCGACAATTCCCAATCGTTTGGTTTCCGGACCCGAATCGGCGCAGTCGTAAAGCAAAAAAGCACTTCTGTCGGTTTGGAAATCCAGGGCATCGTGAACCGGCCGGACCTGGGAATGCCGGCATTAACGATTCATCAGGCCTATGTGGACTGGCATCAGCCTTATCCCAAGAATTCGTTGCTCCGGGTTGGCCGATTCGAAATGGATTTGGGTAACAGACGGATTTTTTCCACCAATAATTGGACCTGGACCGGCCAGACCTTTACAGGAATGCGGGAATCCGTCGGATTCGTTGGCTATGGTTTCATGGATGCATTTTCGCTGTGGCAGGATCCGCCCAACGGCGATATCTCCGTGGCCGATACCAATGCCGCTTTTCTGAACGGGCTGGTATTCACCATTCCCGGAAAACAAAGTGCATTGTGGTGGCGTGACAAAACATCGTTGCTCATCCTCCATTCGCGCTTGCCTGGCGCGGACAGCGCCCGAACCACATACGAAGGTGCATTCCGGTTTGGCCTGTGGCGGTTGGGATTCGATGGTGATGTCGCTTATCAAAACGGTCAAGTTCTGGACACACCGGTGAAGTCGTATTTCCGCGTATGGAATGTGTCCTGGACATTCCAAAAATTCCCGGTTGTTAAATATATCCGTTATGGAAAAGAAGTGTATAGCGGGGATAATCCGAATACGGAAACTTTGGAAGGAATGGCAACGCCCTTTGGGGACCGGCATTTATTCCACGGGGAAATGGATAAGGTTGGTTACTTCCCGGACAATTCTTCAACCGGGATAGAAGAAAGTCACTTATACACTACTTTGCGTTTACTGAAAATGGACGTGAACGTCGGAGGCTATCGCTGGGTGCCGAAAACCGGACCGGATCGGAGATCCCGAACTGAATGGGATCTGTCAGCCAGCTACCCGGTCATGGAATCCACCATTATGCATGTCGGCCAATGCCGGTTTATGGATGCCGGGTCCAAACGCCAGGACTATTTCTACTGGGCCATTGATGTCACTCTGTGAGATTGTTAATATCGTCGCGGATCAGCACAAGGATTGCCGATTGCGGGATAATCAGGTAATCGATACTTTCAACCTGAATGGGAATTGCTGCTTTGTTCAAAAACAAGGCGTAGTCGCCAATTTCAGACTGAAGCGGGATATACCGCGGCGATTGTTCGGAAACCGACCAGGGTTCTTCTGCATCTTCAGGCTGACCCACGGGAATTCCGGGCCCGACTTCCACTACTACACCACCGCGAACCTCCTGTTTCTCGGTTACACTGGGCGGCAGATACAAACCACCGGCTGATTTTTTCCCACCTGAATCAGGTCTCACAAGCAATCGATCACCAACAATAATGATCTGTTTATTTCGACTTTTCATAACGGAATTTTACTTAAGTTTCGGCACATATCATCAAATTGGATTTCCTAAAAGATCGTTCGGAAATTCAGCCAATGACAATTCAGGTAAAAATAGCAAATACGGCTGATGAACTGAAAACGGTCTATCGCATACGAAAATCAGTGTTTATCGATGAACAACATATCCCGGCCCGGATCGAAATCGACGAATTCGAGAATGATTCCATGCACATTTTAGCATTCAAAGATGATCAACCGGTGGGAACCGCGCGCTGGCGTGACACAACGGTTGGTCGGAAATTGGAGCGCTTTGCCGTTCTGAAACAGTATCGTGGTTTTGGAGTTGGAAAAGCTTTGGTTGAATTCTGTTTAAAGGAGAATCAAAGTAATTCAAAGATTTATCTGAATGCCCAAAAGTCCGTCATCGAATTTTACCGGAAACTTGGATTTGTAGCCGTCGGTGAATTTTTCACCGAAGCAAATATTCCTCACCGAACCATGGAATACCACCCCGATTAAAGGTCAAACGTGAATCAACAATCATCCACAAATCGTGATACTAAATCGCTCTACCTTCGGTTGCTGAAGCTGGTTGGCGAATACTGGTATTATTTCGCCGGTTCGGCCATTGCCGCACTGTTTTACGTCGCCTTTAACAGCGCATCAATCTGGCTCACCGCTTCCCTGTTAAATAGCATCATCACCGACTTCGACAAAGTGGTGGACTTCACCCAAAAACTCCAGGCTTCACCGCATCTGTCCGTAAATGACCAATTAAAACTTTGGACCAATTCACTGATTGTTCAGGATACTGCCGTCGGTACGCTCAAAATGCTTTGTCTCTATTTGCTGGGAATTTTTGCCCTTAAAAATGTTTTCCTATATCTCAAAAATATTTTGTTGGCCTTTGTTCAGTTACGACTGATCACCGAACTGCGGGATAAATTGTATGCGCACTTACAAATCCTGTCTTTGTCATATTTCAATCATCGGAAATCCGGCGAACTAACCTCCATCGTTATTAACGATGTTGCGAATATGCGGCAGGCGCTTTCTACCAGTTTCCAGAAGTTATTCGTAGCGCCAATCAACATCCTGGCTTTCCTTGGCCTCATGTTCGTGGTCAGCCCAAAGCTCACCATTTATGCCCTGATCATCGTTCCCCTTTCCGGGATGGCCATTATCGCCATCGGACGCAGTTTGCGCCGAAAGTCACGACGTGCGGCGGTAAAAATTGCCACGGTCACAAATATCCTGACCGAAACGCTGGCGTCCATGCGTGTAGTTCAAGCATTTTCCATGGCGTTGTACGAAACCCGGCGTTTCATGAAAGAAACGGAAAACTACTTCCACCTTATTTTTCGCCGTGCCAAACTCAGTAACCTGGCCACCCCGGTAACCGAAACGCTGGGTGTGTTTATCGGTGTATCTTTGTTGTGGATTGGCGGCCGCGATGTACTCCTTTCTCACGCCATGACACCGGAAGATTTCATCCGGTTTATTCTGCTCATGTTCAGCATGATGGATCCGCTTCGCAGTCTTAGCAATGTGAATGTCCAAATTCAAAATGGAATGGCTTCAGCGGAACGAGTATTTCGGATTCTGGATACCCCCTCCGAAATTGTGGATCGACCGCAGGCTGCACCCAAACCCTCTTTTGAAAATGAAATCCGTTTCAATGATGTTCATTTCAATTATAACGGAGAGAATACGCCGGTTTTGAACGGGATTTCCTTTAGCCTGAAAAAGGGTGAGATTGTTGCCCTGGTCGGGCCCAGCGGCGCCGGTAAATCCACCATCGCGGATCTGATCCCGCGATTTTATGATGTGAGCGCCGGATGTATCACTATCGATGACACGGACATCCGGGATGTAACCGTACATTCGTTGCGGAAATTGATGGGGATTGTCACCCAGGATACCATTCTGTTCAACGACACGATCTTTGCCAATATCGCTTACGGAATCGATGATGCCAAACCCGAGGATGTGCACGAAGCCGCCCGCGTCGCCAATGCGATGACATTTATTGAGGAACTTCCGGAAAAGTGGGACACGATTGTAGGTGACAAAGGGGTCATGCTTTCCGGCGGCCAGCGTCAGCGAATCGCCATCGCCCGAGCGTTATTGAATAATCCCCCGATCCTTATCTTCGACGAAGCCACTTCCGCATTGGACACGGAATCGGAAAAGTTGGTTCAGGAAGCAATCGAACGGTTAATGCACGACCGGACCGTGCTGGTCATTGCTCACCGATTGTCGACGGTAGTAAACGCAAATAAAATTGTGGTGCTGGATGGCGGAGTTGTGAAAGAAGTCGGTTCACACAATGATCTGATTGCCCGGGATGGTATGTATAAAAAACTATACAGTATTCAATTCGATGGATAATCTTCTGACTCAAATCAGTGCTGTCCAAAACGTTTTAAGATGAGGCAAAATTGGGTTTCCCTATCGTCGGTTTTTGACAGAGTTTTCCCTGAAATGAAAAAGAATCCCCCCTTTGATCACCAATGTAACCGTAGCTGGTACGGTTTGGGAATCGAATCCAAGGGTTTGAAGGGTTGATCCAACCAATGCTGCAGCCAATTTTTAACAAACAGGTTCATTCTTAACAAAGCCAACAGATTGGACAGGCCTGAGGTCAGGCGGATGGGACGTGAAATTTATTTGGAATTATGGGAACTGCCTGTTAAACTACTTGAATATTTGTTGCGGAGTAATCCTTTAGATACAGTGATTCCACTGGATCATAAATCTTGATATCCCTGATGGCATGACATGACAAAAAAAATTAATATCCTCTTCGA
>CAZJWP010000016.1:14282-28343 GCA_964549745.1 uncultured bacterium
AATCTTGATATCCCTGATGGCATGACATGACAAAAAAAATTAATATCCTCTTCGATGTTTATCATCTATATCACCTGCCTCAGTTCGAGCCGGTCATTCAATTAGCTCTCGATCGCCAGCACAAAGTATTCCTGAGCTACTCCAGTTCGATCCCGGATGCCGAAAAAGTTATGCTTGATCATGTACTTTCCAAATTCTCTGTAACCATCATTACGGGTTCGAATGAAGAAGAACGAGCCCGGAAAATTAAATCAATTGATCTCCATGTCTTCATTTGTGGCTGGTCACGATATCCCATAGCTGACTATGTAAATGAACATACTATTGTAGGCATGATTTACCATGGTATTGGTGTTAAACCATCCTATTGGAATGACCATTCTTCACGATTAAACATACGGTTTCTTGAAGGCCCTCTCCGAAAGAGCCAATTAATTGACCGTAATATTCAATCTGAATTACCCATCGTAGGATTTGCAAAACTGGATCCATTGTTCCAAAATCATAACAATGATTCAACAAAATTCAATTTAGATAAGGACAAAAAGACTATTCTCTATGCACCCACATTTTACCCGAGTTCGCTTGAAAAATTTGGTCTTTCTTTCGGTGAATTATCCAGTGAATATAATGTGTTGTTAAAACTGCACGCGTGGACTTATTTATTTGATAAATGGGGAAGCGGCATATCATTAAAAAAACAATTAACACTTGCTCAAAAATTGGATAAACTGTTTCCGCATGTGCATCTACTGCCTCCCGATTTTTACAACATTACTCCACTATACAGGTCCGCTGATATCTTGCTATCCGAGGCTTCTTCAACTATTTATGAAATGATGGCACTCGATAAACCGGTTGTGTTAGCTACTTTTTTTCAACTGAAATTGTCACATCGATTGTTCAAAAGCCGTCTGTACAAAAGACGTCTTGATAGTGAAATGAGCCAGCAAATGACGGATTTTTGTTTTTATTTAAACCGGCCGAAGGAACTTCCCGTAATATTGAAAAATGCTTTTGATCGGAATTCCGAATTCCAGGAAAGACGTGATTATTATAAAAAGGAGATGTTGTATAAGTTGGATGGGAAGGTGTCAGAAAGAATCTTGAATTATCTGGAAAACCGGATACAGAATCACCCTTGAAATTCATATTATTTATAACAAAACCTTATTCTGTTTCCATCCTGGAACCTATCGCCCACCTCATCTCACAAAACTCTGATTTGGAGTTTAGATGGGTAAAAGCAAATGGTGCAAAAGACTGCCTTGTACCCGGAACACATATTCCTTTTGAGGAAGTGAATCCATGGAAACCGGATGTTATTCTTGTTCCTGGTAATGTAGTTCCATATGAATGGCCCGGTATGAAAGTTCAGATCTTTCATGGATTGGGTGAAGAAAAACAAGGCCATTACCGTATTACCGGTTTTTTTGATCTTTACTGTACACCGGGACCCTATATCACAAATAAATTTTTGGCCTTACGAAAAAAACACCCTCATTTTTTCGTCCGTGAGACCGGTTGGCCCAAACTGGATTTGTTAAACTCAGAAGATGTGCGATCTAAACGAAAACAGGAACTGGGACTTGACCCGGAAAAACCGGTCATTTTATTTGCACCAACATTTAGTCCCAAACTCACCTCGGCTCCGGCTCTCTTTTCTGTGATTAAGGAATTGGAGAAACGACCGTATCAATGGATTTGTAAGTTTCATAGTTTGATGGATCCGGTTATAATAAATCAATATCAATCATTGCAGTTACCCTCTTTTATTATACCCAAAACCGAAAATATCCTCCCGCTCATGGAAGCATCTGACATCCTGTTAACCGATACGTCCTCCGTCGCCTACGAATTCCTATTTCTGGATCGTCCGATCATCACTTTTAAGGCCAAAGCACGGCCTGAGAAGGGAATCGATATTTCGGATCCTAATGATCTGGATGGCGCCATTTACCGGAGCTTAAACCAACCAGCGGAATTTTCAAAAATTCGCCGGGATATTATTGCGGAACTGCATCCTTATCTGGACAGAAATTCTTCAGGTCGGGTTATCAGTGCAATTCAGGAGATTATAAAGGCGAATCTGTTAAGTACTTTGCGACCTAAACCGGCCAATCGATTTCGCAAGTGGCAGACCCGGAGACTATTCCGTGGTTAAAGTTCTTTTCGATTGCGAGCATGAATATTACTGGCCGCAGTTTTTCCCGGTCGGGAAAGAAATGATCCAACGTGGCGTTTCCGAAATCTCTCTGTCTTTTTCACCCCCTTTATCGGGCGTGAAGAAACGAAAAATCGAATCTGAATTAAATTATCACGGAATAAATTGGATTGAGTCGGATTCGAATCCGAAACGAATACGGCACATGCAAAATTGGGATGCGGATATAATTTTTGTCGGGAATAAGCATTCCTTTCATTCACTTAAAAAAACCCATAATAAAATTGTGATGGTTTACCACGGGATTGGTTTGAAGCAGTCCTATTACCGCGATATTCCACGGAACATCGATCTGGTCGCTGTAGAGTCGGAAAACCGGATGACTCAATTACTTGATCGTGGTTTTTCGAAGACACAACTGGTGCTCACCGGGTTTACGAAACTTGATCCATTGGTGAATTCCCCTGTGAGGTCCAAAGCCGCTTACCTTGAATCATTGGCCTTGAATCCTGACCAGCCTGTAATATTATATGCGCCCACATTTTATCCGTCTTCAGTAGATCAAGTATTGCCCCGGTTAAAATTCATGCAGGACTCAGTCCAATGGGTTATCGCTCTGCATCCATTCAGTTGGACAAAAGAAAAATATAAACACCATCGTCAGCTAAGTGATCAGTTACAAGGCTATCCTCATATCTGTGTTTTGAAACCCCATACAAAATCGCTACTGGATCTCATGCAGGTATCGGATATTTTAGTGACGGATATTTCTTCGGTGTTATTTGAATATTTGTCAGTTAATAAGCCCATTATCCAGGTTCTGGTTCTTTCAAAACGGATTAATCACCGGTTATTCCCCTGGATATTAAGCCGAAGACTGGACTTGGAACGATCATCAGAGATAGATTTCACCACTCAAGTCCGGCAAATACAGAATTTATCTGAAGAAATTCGAAATTTGCTTCGGAATCCCACATACTTAGAGGATAAGCGTTTGGGAGCTCAACATGAATATCTTTACAAAACAGATGGACTTGCATCATCACGTTTAGTGGATGCGATTCTTCGATTCAAACCCAGAATGAACCATGAATAAAGCTTTAATCCTGGCAGCGGGTGTTTCCCGTCGGTTATACCCCCTAACCTATTCAACACCCAAAACACTACTTTCCTTAGGAACGCAGAAAATTATCGATTTCCAACTTAAAGCTTTGAAGGAAGTTGATATTTTTGATTGCGTGGTCATCACCGGGTATCACCGTGAAGACCTTGAAAATTATTTCCTAACTGCTTACCCGGATTTTCGGTTTCGGTTCATCATAAATCATCATTTCTTTGAGACCAATACAGCCTATTCGGTTAGACTTGCCAGACCTGCATTTAATAAAGATGATAACATGATATTGATGAATGCCGATGTTTTTTTCCCTCCTGAATTATTGAAACGAATTTTGAATTCTCCAACAAAAAACACGTTGGCTGTTGATATCGGGCAATGTGGTGATGAGGAAGTGAAAGTAATCGATGGAGGCCAGAATCGAATTGTGGCGATTGGCAAAAAGCTGATTCAGGAAAATGCATTAGGAGAATTTGTGGGCGTAGCCAGTTTTGACCATTCCTTTGTACCTCACTTTTTTGATTCGCTGGATCATTTAATTGAAGCAGGCGGAGAATCCGATTATTTTGAAGCCGGTTTACATCATTTATTAATGGATCATCCTGTTCATTATGTCGATATTAGTGATTTACCCTGTTTGGAGATTGATTTTATTGAGGATTTGGAAAGGGCCAGAAAGATCGTTGGAGATATAAAAACATAGATGCCCAAAATCTTTCCCTTTCGCGGCTGGTATTACAATCCCAAAAAAGTTACCGATCTCAGCACAGTTATTTCACCGCCCTATGATGTAATGTCCGAATCGGACGTGCAGACATTCCAGGAACGCTCACCCTGGCACTTTACCCATGTGATCCGGAATTTAGCGCCCGATGGCGAAGCCTACAAAAGCGCCACCGATGTTCTGGAACAATGGATCCGTGATAAGGTGATGATCAAGGATGACATCCAGCGCTTTTACCTGATCAGCCAGACAACAGATTCAACTGAGGGCTCCATCACCCGGATCGGATTGATTGCGGCCGTTCAGCTAACAAAATTAGGTGAAACAATTCTTCCACATGAAGAAACAATCCCAAAACACATTGAAGATCGTTACCGGTTGATGGAAGCAACCAAATCCCAGTCGGGGCAAATATTTATGGTGTATGAGGACCTTTCAGATAAAGTGGATCATTTGAGCGAAACGATTCGATCTGCTGAGCCCTTGTTACAATTTCAACTCGATGGGATCGATACAGCGGTGTGGTCTGTTGCCGATCCGGGAATGATCGAACAGATTGAAACTGCCCTTCAATGGTCCCGAACGATCATCGCCGATGGACATCATCGATATAAAACCGCCTGGCGTTACTATCAGGAACACAAAAATTATCCAGGCGCAGATCGGGTTATGGCCACGCTGGTCAACAGCCGGAATCCCGGATTGGAAATCCTGCCAACCCATCGATTGATCAAGAAACACTCGCTCCCGCTCCAGTCACTATTGGATAAAGTTCAATCAAAAGGTGAAACCGGTGAAATCCTTCCCGCAAAACAAATCATTGAATCATGGAAAAGTCATTCGGACAAAATCGGGATAATTGATTTACAGCAGGGCAGGGGATTTTTAATTGTTCCGCCAAAGTCGGAGGGAACAAAACTGGCGGTTGAATTCACCCATGATCAAATTCTGGAACCTGTCCTGAATCTGTCCATCAATAAGCCGGAAGACCTGGAAAATCTGGACTATTTCAAAGGGAATGTGGCCCTGGACGATTTGCCTGATCTGAAACAGAAGTTCCGGTTCTTATTCCTGGTCCCGCCGCCCACCATTGAACAGGTTTTTGATATTACCAGGCAGGGGAAAACACTCCCCCAAAAATCGACTTATTTCTATCCTAAAATGTATTCCGGTGTCATTACGCGAAAACTGGATTCATCGGATTATTCACACTGAGGTAATATTTATCATCGCATAAAGTGCGGTGGATAAGAAAAAGAGGGCGGACCCTGGTTCTTCCCATTACTTAAAACATATCCCTTTAAACCTTGAATCTTGAATTCTGTTTATCCCAATACTTCCGGTAATACCACATGGGTTTTTGGTCCACCGGTAAATGTTGAATCCGATTTAACCATTTGGCCTCCGATTCTTCCGCTTCTACCCGAAGGGCGTTTTCATCTTTTTCGCTGAGTTCGCGCTCCGAAACGTCTTTCAAAAACCGTGTTTCCAGTGTGTCGCGTTCCGGTTGGTATTGTCCCAACCGGAATTGATAATCCTTCAACACGGCTCGGTGGAGATCTTCGTGCTTACGCCAGAGCCGTTCTCCCCTTTTCGGACCAAATAAATCCGAATCTCTCTCCAATACTCTGATTGAATGGGGTTTATACACACCGGTGCACGGCGCCGAACCGCAGGTGGACCAGACAACCGGTTGGTCTTTTTGCAGGTGAGCCGCCATGGAATTGGTTGATTGCGCTGCGTGACGGGACAATGAATTGGCAGCATGAGCACAAATGTGATTCATGAGAAAATGCTGGTCCGGACGGTAATCGTCTGTTCCGTGATCGCGAAGGGTTCGGAAGGCGGACTCCACAGAAAACGCACCCGCTTGTGCCTGAACCGCATGGAAGGAACAGGACTGGCGCTGGCGGCTGGCGGAAAAGGTGGTGTAAAACCAATCCGAAAAGCATTCGGTAAATGAAAAATCCTTCCCCGGTTTGAGCCAGCCCTTTTTCCGCGCAAAATCTTCAATGCCCGGCGATGCCTGGTCGTAATCACTCCCGATCGTCAGTCCATTGCTAATGGACCCAAACTTCTCCACCTTTTTCGCCGCCCAGAGCGGCCCTGCGGTTTCCAGGATCCAGGCCGTATTATAGTCGGCTAAAATAAAGCTGTTATGATAGGCCAGTTTTTTGTCTTCATACCCGCAGCGGCCGCCCTGGCCCACATCGTTCAGCAACTGAACGATGACCGTCAGCGCCTCATCCGCAGTCCCGGCTCTCTCCAGCGCCAATCGGAGCAAATCCATTCCTGTGAGCCCGCCATCGCGATTCAGCGGCATCCGGGTAAACACAGCCTCATTCCCGATGGCCACGCCTGCCTCGTTTACTCCCATCTCTGCTCCCCACATCCAGAACGGTCGGCTGATCCATGCTCCCCGCGTGTGCTTTACCTGGGGAATGGTTTCGTAAGTGCATTTCAGCGAACTTTTTTCAGGATAGTCCTGCGGCGGATGATACTCAAAACTCTGAACTTCATTCGGCTCCCGGTCACTGTTCTTGCCCAGAATGACAGAACCGTCAGCGGTAGCCGATGGTAAAACGACAAAGGTATCACACATGATTATCTCACAATTTTTCCCGGAAGGATAAATTCGTACCGATTGCGGAAAATATTTGTGGTAATCCATCGGTCTATGCGGCGAAACGCCAGGAAGAGTGTCCAGATTAACTTATCATCCTTGTAGTACTTCTCTACCTCTTCCGCCTCCAGGGGTTTCACCAGTTCCGGTACCCATTCGTTCAGCCAATCAATACACGTTGGGACTAAATCTGATTTTTGCTCTTTGTACAAATTTGCCACCAGATCGATGTAAACCAACCGCCGGTCGTAATACCGATTCATCACGTCTTTTAAAAAGGCCAGCCGAATAATCCACCGTAAAAACGAAGGTGCGCTCTTCAGGAATAATTCCGGGTCCAGTTGCTCTTTACCCTTAATCCGGTACAACGGTGTGCTGGTGTCGATGTACCAGAGTTTGTCGTCCATCCAAACCCAGTTGGAAAGCTGGCCGTCGATGGCCAATTCTTTTTCACTGCCATGCCGGGCATTGTGGGACCAGATCGATTCCAGCGTCTCCACGATTTTCCTGAACATCGGTTGCATGTCATCCGGATTTTGAGTGTGAATCAACTTATGGGCAAACCGGTCCGGCGGGCAGCTTTTCTGCAGGATATACAACACCACCGGTCGTCCCTCAGGCTCCAGGATCAGCGTTTGGTCCTCCGGCAGATTGAGTCCGATAGAACGCAGGTCATTACAATATTCCGCGTATTGCCGTTGATAAGTTTCTGCTCCGGAACGATTTTCAAACAACGGCATGCGCTTGGCAGCCCAGTCCGGTTCGGCTTCTAACTGGAAGACGGTGGAAATTTCTCCATAACCCAATACTTTGGCCGGAACCGGTGACGCATCCAAATCTCCCGGTTCCAAATGGTTTTCAAATTCTTCCAGCAGATTTTCCAGACTGCTCATGCTTTTTCCTTCCTAAAACGTTTCATCAAATTATCGGCGCCTAATTTCACTTTTGCCAGCGGACCCAATCGCCTGGCCGCTTTGATGGCTGCATCCAGCCGTTCCATAATCTCGGGAATCATAGCCCGATCCATGGTCAGTGGCGGCAGGCATTGGCACACCCGGGGATCGTTTCCGGCATAGATTAACAGTAAATCCTGATCGTAAGCCGTTTTGGTCATGATCTGTCCGCTGATTTCGTCCTTGAATTCAAGTCCCATCATGCAACCCAATTGCCGGATACCTTTGAAAAACCGGGAGTGGCGATTTTTGACCTCTGTCAGCCCCTTTAGAAAATCTTTCGCCAGGTCATTCACCTGTTCCAGAAATTCCGGTTGCGAACTGATTTCCAGCACTCGCCGTGCCACGCGGCATCCCACTTCGGCGCCGCCGAAAGTAGAAACATGAATAAACGGATCCTTGTGAAACACCGATTCCAGATCTTCCCGTATCACTGTAGCGGTGATGGGATAAACTCCGCCGGACAAGCCTTTTCCAATGACAACAATGTCCGGGATGATGTCAAAATGTTCAAACGCCCATAATTTTCCGGTCCGACCCAAACCGGATTGCACTTCGTCCAAAATCAATAAGGTGCCATGCTTGTCGCACAAATCACGGACGGATTGCAAATATTCTTTGGACGGAACCACCATTCCCAGCGTGGCCGGGACCGTTTCCAGAATCACCGCCGCTGTGTTGTCATCCAGTTCTGCCGCCAGCGCCTCCGCATCCATGAACGGAACCTGAACAAACCCCGGAGCCGAGGGTCCGAAGGGAGCGCGAAAGGATTCATCCCCGGCCGCCAGAGCCAGACCCGTGTGTCCGTGGTAGCCGCCTTTGGCGGAAATGATCTTTTCTTTTTGGGTAAATCCACGTGCAACCTTGATTGCCAAATCCACCGCTTCACCGCCGCCAACGCCAAAAATCGTGTATGTCAGATCGCCGGGCATCAGGTCCGCCAGCATTTGGGCGGTTTTTGCCCGTTCATTGCTCATAAGATGGTGATTCCCTATGTCCAGTTCATCCAACCCCTCTTTTACAATTTGGATCAATTCGGCATTGCGATGCCCCAGGTTGAATACACCGCCGTTACAATGCAAATTGATGAGACGCTTTTCGCTCTCCATATCGTACAGATAAGGACCTTCCCGCTTACCCATGACAAAGTCCATGCCGTAGCGTTTGAAAAAATCGGCTTTCCCGGAACTGACATGATCGTGGAATTCCTGGATCACCTGTGCTTTGGAATTTGGCATTTCACTCTCCCCTAAATAATCAGATCAACCATCGGGCGATTACCGCCGTGATTGATAAATAAGCTAAATGAGATTAAGGACAACAACGAAAAGATGGAAAGGAAAATAAAGGTTTAAGTTTCAAGTGTGAACGTTTAAGGAAAAAATTTATTTGTTGATGTCGATTGTCATTGTGAGAAGA
This sequence comes from uncultured bacterium, assembly GCA_964549745.1. Classification (GTDB taxonomy): domain Bacteria; phylum Fidelibacterota; class Marinisomatia; order Marinisomatales; family J089; genus J089. Next base: position 23,283 of record CAZJWP010000016.1, read on the forward strand.
AGTCGCGGCAATCTACCCAAATCTGCTTGGTGTAAAAGTCATTTGATGTATTGCCAACTGTAAACTGCCGACTCCATCACTCCAATTAAATAATTACTTATTACATAATTACTCAGTAAATAATTACATATTACTCTAGATAAAAATACCCCGGGAATGATCATGGCTGGTGAGAAAGATCCAAGGAGGGTGATGATCGGGGTCCCCGGGGTAGTTGTCGCCGAAGAAATTGATCGGATCGTTTACCCCAATGCATGGAGGGTAGAAGCAGTTGAGGTCGTGACGATAATTTCCGAACAAATTACTTATCAAATAACCGGCGGTAAGAACAGCATGAATATAGAGTGGACTCCACAGCTGTTTTGTGATGGGGCCCACAATTGGAACTACTTCAATTCGTAATAGACTGCTCCGTAAACCGGTATTTCCAGCTGGACCTGATTTCCGGAAATGGACGTTTGTTGCCCGGAGATCAAATTCGTCGCAGACTTTGCTTCTACGGGAAGTTTCAGTGACACGACTTTCGCCTTTGGACTCTGGTTAAACACCACCAATACCCGATCATCAAAATAGGTTTTTAGGAATGCCAGCACTGATCCTTCGGCTTTGATGGGAATAAAATCGCCCAGCGCCAGGGCCGAATGGGTTTCCCGGAGATGGGCAAACTTCCCCACTTCATCGTGCAGGTTTTGTTCGTCCCGGGTCCAATTGGATGCAAAGCGCATCTGCCTCCGGTTGCCCGGATCGCCGGCGCCCATAAGTCCGATTTCATCACCGTAGTACACCACCGGAACACCCGGCAGCGCCATGTTGAATGCATGAAATGCCGCCAGCTTCTTATAACTGGACGGATTCTCAACCGGTCCCGGCGGGTCGTTGTACGAACGGGCCGTCCCATCATCACTGAACTGCACCTGACCATCGGCCAGGCCGATAAAGCGAAGCTGATCATGACTGGAGGTGATGTTTCCCATGAGATGCGCCGGTCCCACGACTTTCAGGTTGTTTTCGATCACGTCCATGAGGGGCGCGAAATTGGTGGAATCGGCTGCAAAATGGCCGCGGGCGTTGAAATAGATGGAAAAGTTAAACTGAGCATCCAGCTCCGCCGGGTTCACATAACTCAGGATCAGGTCGTCCGAACCGAACGTCTCACCAATCTGGTACAGGCTCTTGTCCGCAAACTCCGCCTTCATCTCACTGGTGAGCGACTTCCAGAATACATGCGGTACGTGCTTCACCGCATCCTGGCGGAAACCGTCCAGATTGTAGGTCCGAAGCCACCAGAGCGCATCGCTTACGACCTGGTGAATGGCCTGAGGATTGTCGTGATAATCGTAGGACGGCAGGAAGGTATCAAACCAGGTTGTGAGGCGCGTTTCCTCACTCCAGTTCCGGATATTCATGGTTCCGTCCGGCAGGCGCACATGACCGAACCATTCCCGGTGATCCTTAAAATAGGTGTGATCCTGATGCACATGATTGGTCACGAAATCCAGGATAACGCGGATATCGTGGGTGTGAGCGGTATTCACCAGATTGTGCAGATCGTCGGAAGTCCCGAAGCGCGGATCCAATTCCCGGGCTTTGATGGGCCAGTAGCCATGATAGCCGGAGTACACCCGGTGCGGTTCAATATATTCGGCGTAAGCGGAATCCGGCTGTCGCTGCACCGGGGAAATCCAAATCGTGTTGATTCCCAAATCGTCAAAATAACCCTGGGCAATTTTTTGAGTAATCCCCTGTAAATCGCCGCCGTGGAAATTGGCCAGATCCGGCAAACGCGGATCGTCAATGGGATGATCGTTGTTCGGATTCGCATCGTTAAAACGATCGATCATCAAATTGTACAGAACGGTAAAATGCCAGTCGTCGGGATTATCGGCGGCGGTGAGCGGCTTTCCATCCTTGAGTAGGGTAATATTCTGCGGAACTGCCCGGCCGTCGCCATCCATGGCTACCACGCGCAAAACGCCGGTTCCCAGACCGGAAGTCACCACGTCCACTCCGCCGTTCGGTTGGGGATTGACCTGATCGGGATGAAGGGGATGATTGTTGAATGACGCCCAAATTTTGGACGGAAGTGATCCGTCTTTTGGCGGCTGGAACGCAAAACTGAGTTTATTTCGTTTGGCTTCCGCTTTTAAGAATTGCCCGGCCGGCGCTTCCCGTTTGTCGGTCAGGTCCAGGATGGAATTCCACCCTCCGATATTGTTGGACACAAATACGGGATTAGCCGGATCGATCAATTCTTCGCCGTCCACCACAAATTTGTATTCCAGCCGGTCCGGTTTCAGATAAACCGTTCGTTCCCAGGTGCCGTCCCCGTCCATGTCCGAAAGCGGCAGCGCCGTCCGGGACCAATCGTTGAAGCCGCCCATGACCACGATCGTCTTGACGGGATGGTCCGGCTTAAAGGTAAAGCGATACGGAATCATCTGAAGGCGTTCCACAAACAGGTCCAGGGTTTGTCCGTTGGCCATAATGGGAATCCGTGTGATAGCCGGTGTCTGGTCTGTGGTCTGAATCGTAAGCTGGTTTGTTGTGGAATTCAGGACCAGGTTCAACCCTTCCGTGGCGGGGATGTGCACCTCCACATCCGGGGAATTGAAATAATTGGACAGGTCCACACTTTTTTCCGATCCGGCCGGGCACAGGACGATTGGCAGGGGCGCCACGGCTTCTTTGGGAATGGTCTGCGTACAGGCTGCGATCAGGAAACTGAGAAAAAACATCCGTTTTTTTAGCATAATCGTGACTCCGTTAAGCTGTAATTTAGTCACTCAGTTCAGAGTGAATCATTGAAAAGCCGGCAAATGAAACAAATCCATTTTTTTCGCAGCCTGTTACCGGCTGTGCTGATACTTCTTATTTCAGGATGTAGCCACATGAATGAATCTTCCTTGTCCTATGGTGCTTTTGTTCATCGGGAAAACACCACCTTTAAGATCCACGCACCCGGGGCCGCGAAAGCCTTCGTGGTCATTTTCGCCCATGCGGAAGACAGCACCGGGACCGAATACGCCATGGAATCCGCCGGGAACGGCGATTGGACATTGACCCTCGACAATGCGGGCGTGGGTACATTGTACGGTTATCGCCTGGACGGCAATTCCGGCGGCATCGATCCCAAGGTGATCATCGCCGATCCGTACTCGCTGGCGGCCGTCACCCAAAACGCTTACCGCCCGGTGGCGAAGTCGCTGATTATCGACGAATCCTTCGATTGGGGTGACGATGCCTGGAAAGCCATCGATGCCCGGGACCTGATCATCTACGAAATGCACATCCGTGACATGACGGAAGATCCCAGTTCCGGTGTTGAACAACGCGGCACTTACCTGGGCCTCACGGAACCGAATCGCCACGGCGGTCTGAGCCATTTGAAATCGCTGGGCGTGAATGCTGTACAAATCCTGCCGGTTATGGATTTTGCCAATTTTGAAGTGCCTTTCGAAGATTCCACAGCTCCCGTTTTCAATTCATGGAATCCCTATGCCCGAAATCACTGGGGTTATATGACCACCTTTTTTTTCGCCCCTGAATCGTACTACGCCAGCAACGGTACGGATACGCCCGGGGCGTGGAACGGCATCGGCGGCAAAGCCGTACCGGAATTCAAAACGCTGATCAAAACGTTGCACCAAAACGACCTGGCTGTGATCATGGATGTGGTCTACAACCACGTGTCCAATTACGATTACCAGCCCATGAAATACAGCGGCCGGGAGGATTATTTCCGGTTCGACAAAAAGGGCAACTGGAAATCGGAAAGCGGCTGCGGGAACGACACCCAATCGGAAAATCCCGTCATGCGCAAGATGATCCTGGAAAGTTTAAAGTTCTGGATGACGCACTACCACATCGACGGCTTCCGGTTTGATCTGGGAAACCTGATTGACAAAGAAACGCGGGAGCTGATCATCAAGGAATTGCGGGAGATCAATCCCCACGTGATCATCCTGGCCGAACCCTGGGGCGCCGGGTACGATCCCAACGGCTTCAGCGACCAGGGCTGGGCGTCTTTCAACGACAAAATCCGCAACGGCGTGAAAGGCCAGAATCCCAACGACGGACTGGGATTTATTTTTGGCAAGTGGCAGGGTGACAACACCCCCAAGACCTTGGAATGTTATGCTTTGGGGAGTCTCCGGAAATTCGGAGGCCAATACCTGTCCACGGCCCACAGCGTCAATTATTTGGAAGTGCACGATGACTATACTTTGGGTGATTTCATCCGCATCGGATCCGGAGCTGTGGGTGAACATGAAGTCATCACCGACCGGGAAGCCAACGCCCAAGTCCGCGGTGTGCAATTGGCCATGAACAAACTGGCGGCGCTGTACCTGTTCACCAGCCAGGGCATCACCTTTATACACGAAGGCCAGGAATGGGCCCGGAGCAAAGTCATTGCCAACACAGACGTTCCCGATCCGCAGGTGGGACAGCTTGACCACAATTCGTACAATAAGGACAACCAGACCAACTGGCTGAACTGGAACGAAATGGACGAGAACCCGGAGTTGGTGGATTATTATAAAGGACTGATCGCTTTACGAAATCTTTATCCCGAATTCAGGCATTCATCACCGGATGATTTTGAATTTATCAATACCCGGACAAAACTGGCGCTGACTTATAAATTGGCCGGTCGTTTTATGGTCGCCCTGAATGGCGATCCCAAGCGGCCGTTGGAACTCCTGGTGCCGGAAGATGAAACCTGGTCGGTTCTGGTGGACGGCGACCGTGTGGACCTGAGCGGAAGCAAAACCATGAGTGGAAAGATCTGGGTGCCGAGTACATCCGGGATGGTGTTGATTAAAAAATAATGTCACCAAACTCAATAATTATGTGCGAAAAATTGCAATTACGTAACTGTTAGTCATCGACGTTGTTACTTTGAACACTAGGGCGATTATTGAGTACCACATGCCCTGTTTCGTTCCGTTTGTTTAATACTTTGTTGGATAGGCAGGCGTGATATCCAATTTCATTCTCATAAGGTTGTTTCCGGTAAACCACTCCCGTAAATTTGCGCGCTTTTTTGAATTCAAATTCGGG
>CAZJWP010000017.1:0-27529 GCA_964549745.1 uncultured bacterium
AATTAATGATTTTAATCCTGGGAAATCAGGCAACATTATTCAAGAGTAAACCAGTAGGTTATAATTCAGACAGAACCTTTTCTGCAATGGTTTGGCCGATGGAAAGGGAACTGGTGGCCGCCGGTGAAGGTGCGTTCAAAATGTGGGTAATCGAGCCCTGTTCCCAAATGCGGAAATCGTCGCTTAATTGTCCGTCCGGTTCCAACGCCTGGGCCCGGACTCCGGATCCTCCGCTGGAGAGATCATTGGCCGTGATTTCAGGGATCAGCTTTTGCAGTGAGCGAACGAAAGACGCTTTAATCCAGGAACGCCATTGCTCCGAAAGTCCCACTTTCCAGTAGGACTTGGCCATAGACCAGAAACCGCCATAGGAAAGATAATCCCAGATATCGGATAGGTTAATGTCCAGTTTGCGGTAGCCTTCCCGGGCAAAAGCCAGAACGGCGTTGGGTCCCGCTTCCACCGAACCGTCAATTCCGCGGGTGTAATGAACACCCAGAAACGGGAATTTGGGATCGGGAACGGGATAGATCAGGTTTTTAACCAAATGACGGCTTTCGTGTGCCAGTGTATAGTATTCGCCCCGGAAAGGAACGATGCGCAACGGACGATCCTGATCGGCCAGACCGGGAATTTTATCCGCTTGCAGTCCGGCACAGTTGATCACCCGGTCTGCCCGATAATCACCGGACGGCGTTTCCACCCGATAGCCGTTTCCATCCGGTTTCAGTCCGGTGACCGGAGACCCGGTCAGGATCGTCCCGCCGGCTTTCCGGATATCATCGGCCATGGCCTCCGAAACCTGCCGGTAATCGATAATCCCTGTTTTGGGAGCGTGCAGCGCTTTGACGCCAACGGTGTGCGGTTCCAATTCACGCAATTCTTCGGGAGAAATGAGTCGCAATTCTTCAATGCCGTTGGCTTTTCCCCGTTCGAATAAAGCATCCAGCCGGGGAATTTCTTCTTCGGAAGTTGCCACGATCACCTTCCCGCAAAGTTCGTAAGCAATGGAGTGGCGATCGCAAAAGTCCAGAAGGAGCCGGATACCTCTCCGGCAATTTTGGGCTTTCAGGGAACCGGGTTTGTAATAAATCCCGGAATGGATGACACCGCTGTTGTGCCCGGTCTGGTGGCGGGCCAAATCCGGTTCTTTTTCCAAAAGTGTGAGGTCCAGGTCCGGCCGGGCTTTCAAAAGTTGAACGCCCGTAGCCAGACCTATGATTCCGCCGCCAATTATGACTACATCAGGCATGGGGAATCAAGACCTCACATTCATGTGTTGTTTTGGCTTATAAGTAACCCAGTTGTTCGATCTGGAGGATGATGTCCTGGACCAGGATTTCCGGATCGGTTTCGCTGGAGTTGATCACGATTTCCGCGTTTTCCGGCGCTTCATAAGGATCGCTGATTCCCGTGAATTCCTTCACGATACCTTGCCGTGCTTTGGCATACAAGCCTTTCACATCCCGTTCTTCACAGACCGAAAGCGGTGTGCTCACATAGACTTCAATATAACCTCCGAATTTGGAGATCAGGTCGCGGTTGGCGCGGCGATCCGCTCGGTAAGGAGCGATGGGAGCACAAATGGCCACACCGCCGTTTTTGGTAATTTCACTGGCCACATAACCAATCCTCTGAACATTGATGGATCGGTGTTCCTTTGAGAAACCCAATTCGCTGGACAAATGAGTCCGGACGACATCGCCATCCAAAAGCGTCACCGGACGGCGGCCGTCTTCCATCAGTTTTACCAGCAGACCATTGGCCAATGTGGATTTACCTGAGCCCGAAAGTCCGGTGAAAAAGATAGTAAAACCGCGTCGATTAAGAGGCGGTTGTGATTTTCTCAGTTCTTCCACCACTTTGGGGTAGGAGAACCATTCCGGAATGTCCAAACCTTTGTCCAAACGGCGCCGTAATTCGGTCCCGGAAATGTTCAGGGTTTTCACACCTTCTTTCACTTCGTCGATGGGCATGTATTCAGCGCGATCTTCCACGTAAACCATGAGCTTGAACGGCACCATCTTGATGCCCAGTTCTTCCTCATGTTGTTTCAATAAATCCTGGGCATCGTAGGGTCCATAGAATGGGTTGTCCTGTGAATCCTTGCCCGGTCCGGCGTGGTCGCGGCCCACGATGAAATGACTGCAACCGTAATTTTTACGGATAATGGCGTGCCATACAGCCTCCCGGGGTCCGCCCATACGCATAGCCAACGGCAGCAGACTGAGCATGGCGGTCCCGGCGGGATAGGAATCCAATACATGGCGGTAGCAGCGAACGCGGGTATAATGGTCCACATCACCCGGTTTGGTTAAACCAACCACCGGATGGATCAGCACATTCACACGGAGTTCGCGGGCGGCCCGCTCGGTCAATTCTACATGAGCCCGGTGCATGGGATTGCGGGTCTGGAAAGCTACGATACGTTCCCAGCCGCGTTTGGCAAAGGCCTGGCGAACTTCAGCCGGAGTCCGCCGCAGATTTTGAAAATCATAATGTTTGGGTAATGTCAATCCGCGCAACGTTCCGCCAACATAGACGGGATTGCATTCATTCAGTAAATAGTTCACCGCCGGATGGAGTTCATCGGTGGTGCCAAAAACAGCTTTAGCTTCCGCTTTTCTGTCCGGGGTCCAAATGGAAGTGATATCCAGGATTGCCAGGGCGAACCCTTCCTGATCACGCAAAACCAATGATTGTCCGGGCTGCAAAGATTCTGCAGCTTTTTCCGTCAGGTCCAGGGTAATGGGCATGGGCCATAGAGTACCGTCAGAAAGACGCATATCCTTGACGACAGCATTGTAATCGGTTTCGTTCATGAAACCGGCGAGCGGTGAAAAACCACCGTTCAGCAATAGTTCAAGATCACAACTCTGGCGGTCGTTCAGAGTCCAGGATTCAAGATTCAGTATTTCCTTTTTTACTGAATCCAGTTGGTCTTCCGGTATCATCAGTTCCACCAGAGAGCCGCCGTGGGGTTTGATTAAAGATTCAGACATTCGTTTAGGTTACTCCTTGTTAGTGATAAGCATTAAAATTCGACAATTCGGTTGCCGCTTCCGATTGAATTTTCGGTTCATTCGCTTCCAATGAATGGGTAGAAAACCGGGTCTTGTTGAAAAAATTGTGGGCCATGTTTAGCAGCAAAACAGAATAATGTTAACAATCGGGAAGCGCGAATTTAAAAAGTCCCATCGTCAGAACCATGCTCTATCTGATTTAACATGCGTAACGCGATCCCAATCACAAAATCATCCTTTTTACAAGTAAAAGCATTAAGTAAATTGTACTTGTATTTCGCTTTAGGATTATGACTTCCATTCAATCCATCCTCTACCTTGACACCAGTCGAAAAGATGCTGCGGTAATTCACAGCAGTCTGAAAGACCTTTCGTTTAAAGCTAAGTTTATCCATGCTTCGACGAAGGAAGCATTTATACAAAATCTCAAATCCGTCGATCCCGCTATCATCCTGGTGGCCTACCGGATCAAAGATTATGATGGAATATCAGCAATAAAAGATGCCCACCACTATCACCCGTTTACACCGGTCATTGTCGTCACCGGAGCAGTTGGGGAGGAAGCGGCTGTACAATGTATTAAAGCCGGTGCCGCTGATTTTATATTAAAAACTCACCTCATCCGGTTAACGCCGATCATCGAAAATATAATCGAGCAATGGAAAAACCGCCGACAATTGAGAAAGTCTGAAGAAAAATACAAATCGATATTTTTCGGTGCCAAAGACGGTATTATAGTTGTTGATCGAAAAGGCACCCTATTGGAAGTCAATCCTGCATTTGAAAATTTGACGGGATTGCAAAGCAACGAATTGGTTGGTAAAAGTGCTTATTATCTTGCCAAAACCTTACTGAGTATAAAAGTTCTCCCCAGAATCTTACCTTTGATCAATGACGGATTACTGGGAATTCCGGTTAAACCATTTGAGTTAAAATATAAGGATAAACTATTTGAAATTAGCATCCCCCGTGTTGCGAACGTGTTTGGCCTGGCAGCCATTTTTAGGGATATAACCACTGAAAGACGGAAAGAAGAACACATTCGCGCCAGCGAAGCCCGATATCGGGATTTAGTTGACAATATGTATGAATTAATCTGTACGCATGATTTGGATGGTCATATAAAAATGGTTAATCGAGCAACGGTAAAAATGCTGCGCTATTCAGAATCGACAATTCTGAAAAAGAAAATCCAGGATCTTATAGTCCCGGAATTTCGGGATCAATATAAGAATTATATCAATCGTATCAAGAAAGATGGGAAGGTGTCCGGTCTTCTTCAAGTTCAGGACCGTTATGGTAAAAAATATATTTGGGAATATAACAACACCTTAAAAACGGATGGTAAGGAACCGCTGGTTCGGGGGATTTCACATGATGTAACAGCCGCATACAAAGCCAATCAGCAGCTAAAATTTAGCGAAGCAAGATACCGGGATATTGTTGAGAATAGTAATGATTTGATTTTTACACATGATCTCAATGGAAATCTGACCTGGGTTAATAAAATGGTGTCCCGAATTTTGGGGTATCCGGTTAGCAACTTTAAAAGTTTAAATATAAAAAATTTGATCCAAAAACAATATGCAGATCAATGGGAAAGCTATCTTGATAAAATTCAACATAATCATGAAGCGGAAGGTTATGCACGCATTATTGCCAAATCAGGTGAAGAGCGAATTTTAGAATACCGGGCCAGTCTGCAATCTTTACCCGGTCGGGAGAAGCAGGTCCGGGCGATAGTCCGGGATGTGACGGAGAGAATCAAATACGAAGAAGAACTAAAGGTCCGGGAAGCGGAATTCAGAACCCTTTACGAAAACGCGACCATCGGCCTGTATCGGACGACGCCGGATGGACAAATTCTGCTGGCCAATCCCAGTTTGTTGAAAATGCTGGGATTCAAATCGTTTAAAGAACTTCAAAATCGAAACCTGGAAGTTGAAGCCTTTCCCAAAAGCTATAACCGAAAGGAATTCCGGCGGATCGTCGAACAGGAGGGCGGTTGTCGTGGTTACGTCTCCAAATGGTCCCGGCTGGATGGTAAAACCATATTTGTTAGGGAGAATGCAAGAGCCATTCGGGACAGTAGCGGTAAAATCCTGTACTATGAAGGTACGGTAGAGGATATTACCGAACTGCACCGGACACAAAGAAAATTGCAGGAGAATCTTGAAGAATTAGAATTATTACAGCAAGTTAATACAGCCATATTGAATCGGGAACCCTTCGAAAAAGTTATCCGGACTTTGGCCCAATCATTTCATTCATTAGTCCGGATAGATTTGGTCAATTTTTATATTTTTGACCGGGATAAAATTAAACTCATTAACATGGCTCAAATCGGGAATCGGCCCGAAATGCGATCCTTGATTAAAAAATATATGAACGTAGAACGGAAATCCTTTGTCCCTCGATTAAAAAAAGGTTCCGGATTTGAAACGGCCGTCAGAACGGGGAAAGGTTTTGTCACTGAAAACCCGAAAACAATCACAGCGCTTTTTGCTGATTTCTCCTTTACCGAATCTATTCAGGATAAACTTCCGTTAATCGTTAAGAAATCCCATACCTGTGCCGTTGGCTGTATTCCCATCAAGATCGGTAATACTTGTCTGGGGTTGGTGGTTTTTAATTCCCAGCGAAGTATCGCCGACTGGGAATTCAAACGAATGGAAAGGCTGGTAACGCTGATCACCAATTCTTTGAATTATCATCAGGTTGAGGAAGAAATACGGGAACGGGATGAACGGTATCAATCCCTGTTAAACACTGCTACCAACGCCATTATAGGAATGAATGACCATTTTGAAATCAATATCTGGAATCCGGCGGCCACAGCCATATTCGGATATTCCGCTGAAGAAGCGATAGGTAAGCAACTTCATAATTTGATTCAACCCGAAGGATTTCAGGATCAAATTCAGGGTCAGTTAGAGCGCTTTGCACGCACCGGGAAGGGAACACTCATTGGGCAAACAACCGAAGTCACGGGAGTGAATAAAGAGGGGCTGCCCCTTCCCCTGGAACTTTCGATTTCAGCCTATAAGTATGGCGAACATTGGATGGCCACGGGAATTATCCATGATATCAGAGGTCGAAAGCGTCAAGAACAGATTCGTGAAAGCCTACGACGCGTTTCCAAGCGGCTGACCATTCGTCTTTCGCCGAAACAGGTGGGCCCCATCGTCGCTGAAGAAATCAAGGTTATTTTTAACTATCATGTTTTCGGTTTATTTGAATTGGATTGGGAAAAAGAGAAAGCCGTTGGATTATATAGCGAAGAAACACCGGCAGGCGGGCATACACCCAAACCAGTAAAACCCCGAACAATTCCTTTCCGAAATCTATCCCATAAACAAATTTTAAAAGGGCAGTCTGTCCTCGAAAATTTGAGCAAAGCGCCCGGTTCAAAAACGGCAATATCGTATACTTACACTGATCAACCTTCCCGCTCAATTCTTTGGGTTTCGATATTATGGGAGAATAAACCCATCGGATTTTTAACGATTCAGAATCAGGAACAGGGCGCTTACACTAAAAGTGATATACACATATTGGAATCATTGGCCGGTCAAATTGCCGGAGCTTTTCAACGGGCCCAAACCGAAGAAATGTTGCTTATCCAGCAAACGTCTATCGAGCAGACTCCGGAATCCATTATTGTGACAGATGCGGACGGGAGGATTGTGTATGTAAATCCGGGATTTACCCGAATTACGAATTATGAATTCGATGAAGTCCGTGGAAAGAATCCCCGAATCTGGCAATCCGGTCAGCACTCCAAAGCATTTTATAAGAACCTTTGGGACACCATCAAAAGCGGACACACCTGGCGCGGGGAGTTTTTGAATAAACGTAAAGGCGGTGAACTGTATTGGGAATCGGCAAGCATCTCTCCGGTCAAAGATCACAAAGGTGATATTGTTCGATTTGTAGCGGTAAAAGAGGATATTACAGAACGGAAACAGGCTCAGGAAGCCCTTACCGAAAGTGAGGAAAAATTCAGAACCCTGTTTGAAGAATCCATCGATGCTATTTACATCCGCGACGATACCGGAAAACTCCTGGATTTCAATTTCGCCTTCATGCAATTGTTGGGATACAATTATGAGGAATTAATAAAGATGTCCATGGCGGACTTGTTCATCAAAAAGGCGGATTGGGAAAAACTGGTTAAGACGATCCGTGCCAAACACTATGTGGATGGATTCTCGACCCGGCTTCGGAAAAAATCAGGGGAAGAAATTCACGCTGAATTGACAGCTATTCGTCGGCAATCTACTCAGGGATATATCATTCAGGGAATTATTCGCGATGTTACCGAAAGTGTTCGCCGGCAGGAAGAATTAGAAGCTGCAATGATTAAAGCCCAGGTGGCCGACCGGGTGAAGACTTTGTTTTTAGCGAATATGAGTCATGAGATCAGGACACCGCTTAATTCGCTCCTGGGCTTTTCTGAGGTTGTGGAATATGAAACCAAGCCTATGGCATCCAAAGAGCTAAACCGTGTATTTGATTCCATCCACCAAAGCGGGAATCGGATTATTAATACAATCCATGAAATTCTGGATATATCTACAATCGAAGCCGGCGGCTTTGAATTACATCCTCAGGATATTCATTTAAAAACAGTGGTGGAACAAATTGTTAACGAATTGGGAACCAAAGCAGAAAAAAAGGGATTGTACCTGAACTATGAAACGCCGCTTCGGAATGATCTGGTGTATGTCGATGAGTATGCCATTCAGCATGCGGTGATGAATCTGGTGGACAATGCAATTAAATATACCATCAAAGGCGGAGTCACAGTGAAAATGCGGAATATGAATAAGAATTTAATCCTGACCATTAGCGATACGGGGATAGGCATGTCGAAGGATTATCAACAACAAATGTGGAATATGTTCTCCCAGGAAAGTACGGGTTATACAAAGAAATACCAGGGTGTCGGTCTTGGGTTAGCCCTTGTAAAACGCTATTGCAGCTTAAACAATGTGGATATTGACGTTTTTAGTAAGAAAGGAGTAGGTTCCACGTTCACTCTGACCTTCAAAAGAGCGCAACGGGCCATCCGTCCAAATTCAAAAACGTAATAAAATGAAAGATATCCATGAATTCCGGTGACACACAAAGATCCGTTATTTTGGTTGTTGAAGATGATAAAACATCACAACAGTTAATGAATTTCTTTCTGCGTAAAGATTATGATATCCGTATCGCTCCTTCCGTTGATACAGCAAAAGAAAAATTGGAGGACGGGAAAGTGGCATTAATTTTATTGGATTTTTCTTTGGAGGGTGATGAAGACGGTCTGAATCTGGCACGATGGATGCGTCAGTTAAAAGATGGAAGGCAGGACACCCCAATTGTTGCCCTCACCGCTCATGCCTTTACCACCGACCGGGACAATGCCTTGGAAGCGGGTTGTAATGATTTTTTGACGAAACCCATCCGACAGTCCGAGCTCTTGGATGCCATTCATAAATACATTTAATCAGGTTCACCAGATTTGAACGGCTTTGACATTCTGAGCGCCCTGTTTATCCTGGCCGGATTTTTTATTCTGGCGTTTAGTTTAAATAATACACGTCACCTTTTGAAATTGGTGCGTGGAAGTAAAAGTTATCTCAGTTGGAAAATTGTTATCTATCTTACAATAATTTTTATGCTGGGGTATATGATGGCTCTGGTTTTCTTTGTTTCCGGTAACGCAACGATGGTTATTTTATTTACGGGTTTGATCTTTCTATTGGGAGCGGTCTATACCTACCATGTCATCAATATCGGACATCGAACTGTTCTGGAGTTAACCCGGACGACGATTTCAAGAGAAAACCTCGAGAATATCATTGATTCCATGAGTGAAATGTTGGTGGTTGTGGACATGGATGCCGATTTAACGATCAATGCCAATAATCAAACCACAGAGAAATTGTTGGGCTATGAAAAGGGAAGCCTGATAGGAAAACCGTTGTCGACGATTATCCATCCCGGCGATTTTGATCGTGATACATTGCTGCAGGCAATGAACAACAAAAAAACCACAAATTTTGAATGTAAATATATCCGTGCCGATGGGACCACAATATCTGTTTGGGTCGGAGCTACCCCGTTCAAGAACAACGAGGGGCAGACAACCGGCATGGTTTATTTGGCCCAGGATCTCTCCGAACTGGAAAGGTCTGAGATTGAGGTCCATCGTCAAAAAGAATTTCTGGAATCTGTCATTGAATCGCTGACTTATCCGTTCTTCGTCATCAATTTATCCGATTATTCCATCGCTCTTGCCAACTCCAGAGGAAAAGCGTTTAATTCCGGGAAAGGAACATTTTGCTTTCAGGTTTCTCATCATCGGGATACACCGTGTACAGGGAAGGATCACCCCTGCCCAATTGATATTATTCGCGATACCGGAAAACCAACGGTTGTGGAACATATCCATTATGACAAGAACGGCAGACCCCGAAATATGGAAGTACATTGTTTTCCAATTATTTCAGATGAGGGAGATATTAATCAGGTTATCGAATATGCCATCGATATTACCGAACGTAAGGAAATGCAGGACGCTCTGTTAGCGAATAACCTGAGAACAGGAATTTTGTACCAGATTGCTGATTCGGACAGTGCGGCCTTGTCTTTGGATGAGTTGTTTGCCAAGATCCACGAACATCTGAGTGATATCATTGATACCACCAATTTTTACATCGCATTTTTCGATAGGGAATTACAGCAACTTTCCTTCCCCTATTTTGTGGATAATCAAGATACCCGCCCCGAACCGAAATCATTGGGGAAAGGACTAACGGAATATGTGATCAGAACCGGAAAATCTTTACTTGTGGGTAAAAAGGAATTTCTTGAAATGGCGGAGCGGGGAGACATAGTTCTCATCGGTTCAGTCCCGGAACAGTGGATGGGCGTTCCATTGAAAATTGAATCTTCAGTCATTGGTGTAATCGTAGTCCAGAGCTATGACGTTCCGGACCTTTATTCGCCCAAAGATGTGGAAATGCTTGAATTTGTGTCAAATCAAATTGCAAGCGCGATTCAGCACAAGCGCGCTGAAGATGCCATTCAGGCTTCAGAAATTAAATTCCGGGAATTGGCCCAACAGCTCCAGCAAACAAACAACATGAAAGAATTGTTACTGGATGTCATCACGCATGATTTGAAGAATCCGGCCGGGGTCATTGACGGCATGACCGATATGCTTAAAGAAGAACAACCGGATAATGAATATGTGAAGTTGATCTCTGAAAGCAGTGAAACTTTGCTCAAAGTCATCGAAAATGCCACCACACTGTCCAGGGTGTCCTTAGGCGAGGATATTACCAGAAAGCCGACTGACCTGTCAGAAATGATTCGTGAAATCAGCGGCGAATTCAAGATTTTGCTAAAGAGTACGGAAATGGAATTGAAACTGGATATCCCGGATTCATTGGTTGTAAATGTAAATCCAATTTTGTCGGAAGTGCCCAAAAACTTTATCAGCAATGCGATCAAATATGCTCAGGAAGGTAAAACCATTGAATGTGTTTTGCGGGAAGATAAGGATACTATCCGACTTGAGGTTCGCGATCATGGAACGACGATTCCCGAAGAACAAAGGGAGGTGGTGTTTACCCGAAGTATTCAGTTGGAATCCGGGAAAAAACGCGGCCGCGGACTTGGCTTGGCGATTGTAAAACGTATTGCGGCAGCTCACGGAGCGGAAGTGGGCACTAAACCCAATAAGCCGAATGGGAATATCTTTTATTGTTACCTGCCAAAGAAATCGCAAGAAGTAACGACTCCCTTAACCGAAGTTTAAAATTCAGTCTGAATTATAGTGACTAACTGAAGTTATTTCTTCAAATAACTGACGATACTGATCCACATAAGTTCGAGAACCAAATTCACGAATTGTTCGTTGGCGAATGGTCTCCGAATTATACGTATCAATCGTTTTCATCAGGGATTCAATGCCATTCGCGAGCGCTTCCGGATCATTTTTCTCCACCAGAATACCGCAGCTCTCATCGATGATACTTTCCGGGCCGCCACAACGCGCCGCTACAACGGGTAAGCCGCAGGCCATCGCTTCAATCAGCGCCACACCGAATGTTTCAACGTCAGAGGGTAAAATGAGCGCTTTATGCTTCCTGAGTTGATCGCGAACACCTTCAGGCGTTAAATACCCGGTAAATTTGATACTTTCACTAAGCTTTAACCGGCTGACCTGCGATCGCAACCTGGACCGCAACGGCCCGTTTCCCACTATCGTCAGCGTGACCGCTATCCCCTTCCCAACCAAACTGGAAACAGCATCTATAAGCAGGTCCATCCGCTTTTCCGGTCGTAATAAACTGACGGCAATGATGGGGAATGAATTTTCGGAAACAGGGGGATCTCCCGGCGTAAAAAAGTCAGTATCTACCGGATTTGGAATGACGTGCATTTTCGATTCCGCATTGGGAAACTTTTCAACAATCCCATCGCGTAACGCAAGACTGGTGGCCATAATCCCCGAACTATATTTATAGGCCGCTTCTATGCTTTTTTGCTGAAAGCCTGTGAATCCCGGATCGGTGATAAATTCTTTGTGATGTTCGCTAATGAGGTAAGGGATTTCCAAATGAGTGAGAAGTTCAGCCAGCGATGTTCCGGCCCAAAGGGAAGCGTTGATCAAGACCATATCCGGTTTTCCCTGCTCTGCGAGCGCTTTTTTGAAAAGTTGTGTCAGTTTTCGCCGGTAACGACGAAAATAGGCGGATTGGACCCCCGGGTGTATATTGATCCCTTCCCAGCGATAAGTGGGAAGACCGTTTTCAATAGAAAAGGAATTCTTGTGGTTTTTTAACCTGGGGAACCGGTGGATCCGGGTCAGACTCAGGATTTGCGAGGCAATTACGGTGACATCGAACCCATTGCCGTGAAATATCCGGGCCTGGTCCATGAAAAAACTCCCACCTTCGGGCGCGGCCGGTGAGGGATACCAGGAAGGTACAATAAACAGCTTCATCGATTTTCAGGTTTACCTAAATTTAACCATGCTTTTCATTACTCGACTGGAGCAGATCGCCGATAGAAATCCGGGTAACAGGAGTCTGTTCAAATAAGAACTGCTGCATAACGTGAAAATAGCCTATATCGCACCGGAAAACACAGTGGGTTCTCTTACCCTCTGGAAAAAAGCGCACGAAGATCGCGGGAATCAGTGCGATTATTTTACACTCTATCCGACACGGAATCGCTTCGATGACGGAATATGTCTGGATCTCCCATTAATCACAACCCATAGCTGGTATTTGAAAAGCCGGCATCTGTATTACCGCTGGTTTCGCAATCGCGAAGGCGATTATCGCGAACAGACCGGGTATCCACCGGTTTGGACACCTTCCAACCGTTTTGAAAAATGGTACTTTCAATTCCGTGACTGGTATTGGTCCCGCCGGATCGAACCCTTCATTGAAGCACATCGTCTGCGCGATTACGATGTCTACCATTTTGAATGGGGAATGGATTTTTATCGCGACGGCCGCTTCGCCCGTGAGATGGCAAAAGCAGGGAAGGGAATAGCCTGCACTTACCACGGACAGGATTTGCGTTCGCGGGGCGTGTTTCCCCGGGTTGATTCGGTCAGCCGTCTGAATCTTACCAGCGAATTGGATTTGCTTCCGAAACATCCGAATTTGAAATATCTCTTTCTACCCGTGGATACGGACACGTTGACCCCAACTGAAGAAAAGCACAAAACAATTCGTATTTGTCACAGCCCGACCAATCGGTATTACAAAGGGAGTGAAGCAATCATTCCCGCATGCAAAGCTTTGGCCAAAGAAAGGTCTGATGTTGAATTCATTTTAATTGAAAATGAACCATACGATAAGGTTCTGGAAATAAAACGCAGTTGCGATATTCTAGTGGATCAGGTATATAATCGCGGCGGGTGGGGATACGGGATGAATTCGGTAGAAGCCATGGCTCTGGGCTTGGTTTGTGTAACCGAGCTGGTCCCGGAATACGAAGAATTTATCCCCGATCATCCCTTTGTTAACGTTACCGCCGATACGCTGTATGAACAATTGAAAATATTGGTTGAAAACCGCGAGAAATTGGTTGGGATGAAGCATCGTTCCAGAGATTGGGTCGTTCATGTGCATGGACTGGATGCGGTCGCTTCAAAACTTTATTCTTATTATGAAGAACTGGGATGGCGATGAAGAAAGCGCTTCAGTTCATTTCATTTGATGTACCGGACCCGCCGAATTATGGCGGCGCTGTGGATGTGTTTTATAAAATCCGGGCATTGTCCGAAGCCGGGGTCGAAATCCATCTTCATTGTTTTCAATATGGAAGACCGGTCAGTGCGCGGTTGGAGGAATTATGCGCATCGGTTCATTATTATCACCGCAATCGAAATCCTGCCAATTTGTTTGGGAAACGACCCTTCATTACTCTATCGCGTCGTTCAGTAACATTAATTCGGAATCTTGCAAACACCACAGATCCGATTTGGATTGAAGGATTGCATGGTTGCTCGTTACTTGAATCTGACGTGTTGTCAGAGCGGACAAAGTACGTACGCACCCACAACGTGGAACACGATTACTATCGTTCTTTATCGAATGTCACACATTCCGTGTTTCAACGATGGTATTTGAGTAGAGAAGCAAACAAGCTGGAGCGGTATGAGTCGATTCTTGCCAATGCGAAAACCCTGTTTGCAATCTCTGAAAAGGACAAAGCGTACTTTAAATCCAAATTCCAGAATGTGGATTACCTGCCTGTTTTCCAGGCACAGCGGACAGTTGATATTCCGGATGGAACCGGTGCATATATTCTCTACCATGGAAATCTCGGTGTTGGGGAAAATAATCAGGCAGCACAATTCCTTGTTCGCGATGTATTCCCGGGTTTGGAATTACCGTTGGTCATTGCCGGTTCGAATCCGTCACAACAACTCAAAAAGTTGGTGTCGGACAATCCAAATATTCGTTTGGTCAATCCCAAATCTTCCGAAGAAATGGACAACTGGATTCGGGGCGCCCAAATCCACTTGCTTCCCACATTTCAGGCGACAGGTCTTAAAATTAAATTGCTTCATGCGATCTTTATGGGACGTCACGTAGTGGTGAATAAAGCGATGTTGACTGATCCAATCCTGACCAACACCTGCGAAGTGTTCGATTCAGCAGCAGAAGCCCGGGATTTGTTGCGTTCTCTGTTTGAGAATCCCGTATCACCCGAAGTGAGATCCGAAAGACAAAAGATTTTAACCACCCACTATAACACACAAACCAATGTAGAGAATTTGATCCGGAAAATCTTCGTGTGATTTCAATTGCACCAGTGTAGTTTCTTTTACCTGCCAGGTTCATAACCGGTATTGTAAAAAGGTTTTACCGGATCCTGGCTTGATATAGATGTGTGTTGATTATGTTTGAGAAATCATATTCATATTATGTAGCCCGACTCTTTGGTTGGGGAATTATAGCGGCAATTCTTATGCCGGCCATGGTGCACGGCGCGTTTGAATGGGCGAACATTTCACCGGCGAACCGGGCGGAATGCGGAATAATCCTAAACAAGATCAATACGCCTCTGGCCGAGTGTGCTAATCCATCTCTTTTAAATGAATCCACACCACTCAGTCTGGAAGTTTCCCGTTCGGTGCCGTACCAGCTCAAGATATTGAGCGCGTCTCAATTTGGGATTCAGGGTCATTTTAGACATTTGGGATTAGTGGGAAGCGCTAGTCGATTCGGAAGAAAAGGTTATCAGGAGCAGGTCTTTCGATTGGCGGCAGGCCGCCGGATGACGGACACCTTCACTTTAGGTTTGGCTTCTGAAATATACCACCTCGATTTAGGAGATTATGGCCGGAAAAGTATTCTTGCCTGGACCGTTGCTCTTCGTCAGGAACTTCAGCCGGGACTTGTATGGGGCGCTTTATTACGGAATATCTTCGGGGTCAGATTCACCAAGCGCACACCCATTCCACAAATAGTCACGACGGGATTTTCATTTAAATCGAAAGATCTGAGACTTGCATTGGAATGGTCACAGGATTTGGATTATCCCGGTTCCCTGCGATATGGAATGGATTATCAACTGTTCTCTCTTTTGAATCTTGAATTTGGTGTGAACCAAAGACCTGCAAAAATATCCGGCGGGTTCAGTATTAATTATCGAGGTCTGAAAATAGAATATGCCATCGACTATAACGCAAATATGCTTCGGTATACTACCGATTTGGGTCTGGTGTTTACTTTCGACCGGCCCCATCTTCGCGCAAACCGTTAGTGAATTTCTGGAAGATTGGAATACGGATGCCGAATCCTCGCTTTCAGAGGACGATATCTACGAACTGGAAGATCTGGCACAATCCGTACCCATTCTGAATCAAAAGGCACTCACCGTACTGAAGGACCTGGGTTGGATTTCAATGGAAGATCGGGCTTACCTGAACACATTAACCCTGCCGATACCCGTATCCTTTCTGGACAAAAATAAATTGTCTCCCACTCTGGCTGATTTTTTGAATTGGTGGAAAAATCAAACTCCGGGACGTGTTATCCATGGCAGGATCATTCAAAATCAAAAGGTCGCCAGGACGAATAAATACCGGTGGCGCAGCCGCGTCACGTTGGGAAAAATTGATTGGGATTTTATCCTGGACCGGGAGGGACTTGCACAAGAGAAAATTCCTGTCCGGCAATCCCTTCATTCACATTTTAAATCATGGGATATTTGGATTGGGCATTTGCAAACCCGGTTTGGAAATGGGTTATTTTCGGGGAAAAGCTTTCCCCTGAGATTCGGTCCGGAATCTATTTCCGCATTTCAGCGCATGGATTTTTCCGTCCGTCCGCATCACTCAACGATGACTGCGGCTGAGTTGAAGGGTACATCTTTCACATATAAAAACGAAAAGAACAGGTTCATATTTACTGAAGAACAAACTTCCCGGGGAAATTGGGTATCCACTTTTGGCAGGTTACATACCTTTGGATCCTCTGACTTTGGGGGCGCTTTTCGTTTCCGTGACGCCGTAAACCCGGAAGTGGAAGTCAGTCTTTTTGGGAAAACAATCCAGCCGTGGGGAAGCGTTTCGGGAGAAGCCGCCCGGGACAAATTCGGGAAATCGGGCGAATTTCTGTCGATCAGTTTGCAGCAACCGGGATTAGTCGTCCTGAACTCAGTCCGTAATTATGAACGGGGTTTTTCCCCGCTTCACTCAAACCCGCCGCGTCAAAGCAGTTCGCTAAAACAGGGTGAAACAGGATTTAGCCAGGGCATCCGCCTCACGCGATTTCCCATTCATGTACAAGTGTTCTTTGACGAATGGTTGCCGCAGATTTCGGAAGCAAAGATGTCCACTGAACAAACCATACGAATTGGCCAATCGATTCGTTCATGGCAATGGAGTACGGAATTCAAATGGGCATACCATCCATCGGAAGTTGAGACGGTTTTCCAAACGGAGACAAATAGTTCAGCGATTTGGAAAACAGGAATAAAAATGAGAATCCAATACAAAAACGGCAAGGGATTCCTGGCCCGTTTTCAATGGAATAGGACACAGTATTCGGAGGGAATTGAGTCCCGGTTTGGGTCGGGTGCAAACCTTCGGCTCAGCTACTCAGGGTCCGAAAACCGAATCACAGTTTCAGGTTCAACAACTTCAGTTCCAACTACGTCAGTCCCCGTTTATTTCTGGCGATTGAATCTTCCGTATGAAATGGGAAGCTGGGCTTTCTTTCATTCCGGGAGCGTGTTGGAGTGCCGGTGGATGCATCGCTGGGACTCAGGAACACGATTCGGATTCCGTCTGGCAGAAGCTACAATGAATGAAAAAGTATCGGTCAAACCGGAGTTACAGGGAGCATTTATTATGGAATTGGCGATATAGTCTGAATTATTCATGATAGGTTCTGGTTGGAATCGGGAATCCGGGTAGGATAAATTTGCGACCATGTATCGACGACTAGTTATTCTCCTTGCAACCGCCGGCCTTTCCCTCTCTATGGTATTGGGCGGGACGGTCCGCGTCCTGAACCGTTCCAATCAGAGTCATGATGCGCTGAAAACTTTGGACAATATGTCCACGACTTATATATCGATTCTTGATCTGGAACGTATTTTACAAGCCCACACCTATGTGAATGATAAACAGGAGAAGATTGTTTTATACCTGAATGATCATCGTGTGAAAATATCGGCGGAAACCGGTTTTGTTTTGGTTGATGAAAAAGTATATCAAATTCCGACCACAGCCATTAAGAGCGGGGCCGATATTTATGTACCGGCCAATCCGTTTTTTCATTTACTGAAGGCAGCGGTGATGCCCGGTTTGGCCTGGGATCCGGTTTCAAAGTTATTGGATATTGATGTAGTGGAATTCAACATCACCAATCTGAAGATCGATGAGAAAGCAAACGGAACGATTTTAAGGTTAGGCACCCGGGAACGATTTAAGAAGGAAGATATCAGCACTTTTGTGAATAATAATGGCTGGTTCTACATAACAATTCACAACGGATTGGTCGATACAGCCGATGTACTCCGTGCTGAAACCCGAGGTGTTATCCGGAAGGTGACCGTGGATCAACTCCAGGAATCCGCGCAGCTGGCTTTTCAACTTCGTGGTGATATAGAAGGTCATGAGTTTTACCAAACAGCGAGCCCGCATGAATTGGTGGTAACACTTCGGACACCGTTATCGAAAAGCGCAGCACGAATCAAAGATGTAAAGGATCGCTGGCGTTTGGACACGGTAGTCCTGGATGCCGGTCACGGCGGGAAGGATGCGGGAACCATCGGACACTACGGAACCAAAGAAAAAGATGTGGTTTTGGATGTGGTTAAACGGGTCGGGCGAAGATTGGAGAAAAATTCCAGGATTAAGGTGATTTATACCCGGGATGAGGATGTCTTTATTCCGCTGTATGAACGAACCAAGATTGCCAATGAAAATAATGGTAAAATTTTTGTAAGTATTCACGCCAACGCATCGCGTAACCGGAATATAAAAGGATTCGAAACCTACCTGCTTCGTCCGGGGAAAACGAAGGATGCCATTGACGTGTCTTCCCGTGAAAACGAAGTGATTAAGCTGGAAGATAATCGCCGGGAAAAGTACAAGGACCTCACGGGCGAAAATTTGATAATGGCTACCATGGCGCAGAGTATGTTTATGAAAGAGAGCGAAGCTTTAGCCAGCGATGTTCAGACCGAAATGGATAAACAACTTACCAGTCCCAACCGGGGAGTGAAGCAGGCCGGTTTTTATGTGCTGGTCGGTGCCAGCA
This sequence comes from uncultured bacterium, assembly GCA_964549745.1. GTDB lineage: Bacteria > Fidelibacterota > Marinisomatia > Marinisomatales > J089 > J089. The sequence goes on from CAZJWP010000017.1 coordinate 18,320, forward strand.
TGCCCAATATCCTTATTGAAATCGGATTTTTATCGAATCCAACCGAAGAGAAAAAACTCAGGACGTCTTCGTACCGCCAGGAAATTGCCGATGCGATTTATAAAGCCATTATTGAGTTTAAAGCATCCCGCGAACGGGTTTTGGCCGAAGGATAATGTCCGTAGCACCGATTGGTATTTTTGATTCCGGGTTGGGCGGCTTAACCGTAACCAAGGCCATTCGTGAGCGCTGCCCGAATGAGAATCTTCTTTATTTTGGGGATACGGCCCGGGTGCCCTATGGAAATAAAAGTCAGAAACTGGTCCGTGAATATTCATTGGAGATTGCCAATTTCCTGATCGGAAAGGGCGCCAAATTCCTGGTTGTTGCCTGTAATACCGCTTCTGCGCTTGCGCTGGATTATCTCAAAGAGAAAATAGATATCCCTGTTTTGGGCGTTATTGAACCGGGCGTCAATGCCGCGCTTAATATCACACAGAATAACCGGGTCGGTGTTATCGGCACCTTAGCGACGATTCAGTCCCGTGCCTACCAGGAACTTTTGAGGGAAAAACAACCGGGAATTCAAGTTTTCGATCAACCGTGTCCGCTTTTTGTGCCATTGGTGGAAGAAGGTTGGCTGGACGAGCCGGCAACGAGGTTGATTGCAGAGACTTATTTGTCGGAGATGGCGAAAGCGGATGTGGATGCCCTGATCTTGGGTTGTACGCATTATCCTTTATTGAAGCCCTTATTACGATTGGTGGTTGATGGCAATACAACCCTGGTGGATTCAGCTGAGACCGTAGCGGATCGCCTGGCGGAATCCTTGGAACAAATCGGCTTGACATCTTCCTCAAAATCAAAAGGGAAATTGGATATTTTTGTTTCCGATTTCCCGGCACGATTTGAATCTGTTGCGAAACGTTTTTTGGGACATTCCCTGGAACAGGTATCGCTTGTCCACCTCACCTGATTTAAACCGGAAATTATCTTATCTCTACGCCCTGGAGCGCCGGGGCATCAAAACCGGACTTGAACACACGTTCCGCCTCCTGGACGCATGCGGCAATCCCCAGAACCATTGGAAATCCATCCATGTCGCAGGCACAAACGGTAAAGGATCGACATCGGCGATGATGGCTTCCGTTCTGCGGGAAGCGGGATATAAAGTAGGCCTGTATACATCACCGCACCTGGTGCGATTCAATGAGCGTATCCGTGTGAACGGTGTTCCCATTGATGATGAATCAATCGTAGAATTTTTAGATCAAACTCAAATAGCAATTGAAACAATACAAGCGACGTTTTTCGAAGCCACATCCGCGATGGCTTTTTGGTATTTTCAAAAAATGGATGTGGATTGGGCCCTAATCGAAACCGGACTTGGCGGACGCCTGGATTCAACCAATGTACTGACACCCAAACTATCTGTAATCACATCGATCGGTCTGGATCATAAAGATATTTTAGGGGAAACTCTCTCCGCTATTGCACGGGAAAAGGGCGGCATTATAAAACCAAAGGTTCCGGTCGTACTCGGGCCACAAAAACCGCATGTGCAGAAAATATTGGCAGACATCGCACATCAAAATAAAAGCCCTGTCTATCTGACTGACCTCCGATTCTGTGGGAAAAAAGTGATTCACAGAAATGGATCCGAATTCACGTGGAATAATCAGTCGTGGAGCGTGGGTATGATCGGATATCACCAGATCGAAAATGCCTGTGTTGCATTGACTTCACTGGAAGTACTATTTCCGGGACTAACGAAAACTACCCTGGCAGAGGGATTAAACAAGACACACTGGCCCGGACGTTTGGAACAGGTCAGCCAGTCTGCACCAGTATTTTATGATGTGGCTCACAATGCCCACGGGTTGGAGAGAGTATTGGAAGCGTTGGGAAAATTGTATTCCCAAAAGCCGATAGGTTTTCTGGCATTAAAGGGTGACAAGGATCTGGGTGATTTGGTGAAAGTGATTCGTGGCAAATTCCATGAATTGTGGGTCTCAGGTTCAACGGAGCTGGGATTGAATTCGGCTGCGGAAACAAGCCGTATTTTGGAGCAATGTCACCTGGAACACAAGCGGAAGGATCAAATTTCGGGTGGGTTAATTGCATTCAGGAATTACCAAACAGGAGAGCGTCCCAAATTGATTTTTGGGAGTCATTATTTTGCGAAGCAAGTGTACTCAGTATACGATAAATGTTTTGACAAAGGGATAATTTAGTGTAACTTGACTCTTCGATATTGTATCCGCGCAAAGATTTTTTCTTTAGGACATATCCCCCACAGTTGAAATAAAAAGGAACCCACTCGATGGATCTCAAAGAGTTGCAGGCTCTTAATATTAAAGATTTAACCAAGATTGCTCGTGATTTAGAGTTAGAGGGTTTTTCCGGGTTAAATAAACAGGAACTCATTGTAAAAATTTTACAGGGCCAGGCCGATAAAAACGGCGGTCTTTTTGCCGAAGGTGTACTGGAAGTCTTATCCGATGGATACGGCTTCTTACGCAGTCCCGACTTCAATTATATGCCGGGACCGGATGATATTTATGTCAGCCCTTCACAAATTAAACGCTTTGGTTTGCGAACCGGTCATTTAATCAAAGGCCAGATTCGCCCCCCAAAAGCCAAAGAGCGATTTTATGCTTTGTTAAAATTGGATATGGTCAATGAACGTGCTCCGGAGGAAATCAAGAATAGTATTCTGTTCGACAATTTTACTCCTTCATTTCCCAAGGAGAAGTTCAATCTTGAGGCCGATCCGAAAAATCTGTCCATGCGGATTATGGACCTCATTGCCCCGATTGGAAAAGGTCAGCGAGGTCTGATTGTAGCGCAGCCAAAAACAGGGAAAACCATCTTGCTTCAGCAGTTGGCTAATTCCATTCGCAAGAACCATCCTGATACTCGAATGCTGATTTTATTGATCGATGAACGACCGGAAGAAGTCACGGACTTCAAACAGAATGTGGATGCGGAAGTGGTGAGCTCAACGTTTGACGAGGCCCCGGAACGGCATGTTTCAGTCGCCGATATGGTACTCCAAAAAGCTCGCAGGATGGTGGAGTATGGTGAAGATGTTGTGATCCTATTGGACAGTATTACCCGTCTGGCGCGAGCGCACAATGCGGTCATTCCCCACAGCGGAAAGATCCTTTCCGGTGGTGTGGATTCAAACGCATTGAAAAAACCGAAACAATTTTTCGGTGCTGCTCGTAATACGGAAGAAGGGGGCAGTTTGACGATTATCGCAACTGCGCTCGTCGACACAGGCAGCCGAATGGATGATGTAATCTTTGAGGAATTCAAAGGAACTGGCAACATGGAATTGGTTCTGGATCGCCGACTAAGTGATCGCAGGATTTTTCCCTCTTTCGACCTGGTGAAATCAGGAACACGGAAGGAAGAATTACTGCTTTCGAAAAAAGTGCTTAGTCGCATGTGGATCCTGCGGAAACTTTTGAACGAGATGAATACCGTCGAAGGAATGGAATTCATGCGGAATAAAATGATACGGACCAAAGGGAATGAAGAATTTCTGGATACCATGAGCCAGTAATATTAATTTATCCATTGGTGTAACGACCATTAACTATAGGTGAGGTTTAGTAATGGAAAATGAGTTAGAACAACAGATCGGGTCTTATCCACCGGTTCGGTCGGTGACCGTCCGGGTGATTACGGATAAGCCTGTTAAAAAGACACCGTATCAGGTCAAAGGTGTGCTGATGCGGCTATTCCCGGATGAAGAAATCGTTCCCATGTTGGATGGACGGTATAGAGATCGATTTTTGTATCCCCGGGTACAAGTTAAAATCCTGAATGAACAAATTTATATGGTGGGCATCGGCGAAGGCGTTGATGCAATCCTTGGCATCGCCAAGCGAATGGAATTGCTGGATTTCGGGAATATCACCTTTCAGGTTCTGGATGTGGATATCGAAGAAAATGATGACCATCTTCGTCCGACCAATCGTCTGATCCGGTATCGGTTTATCACCCCGTGGGTAGCTTTAAACCAAATGACGGGAAGTCGATATCGATTTCTGAACAACCCTGAACGGGTCAGTTTTCTAAATCGATTACTGGGACAGAATATTGTCTTCATCGCTCGTGAGATGGGGATGGATTTGACAGAAAAAATCTATACCAAGGTTTCTTTGTCATCGCTCTTCCCAAAGCCGGTGGATGAAAATGCCTGGGGCGCTTTCTTTGGCGAATTCAGGACTAATTTCATTCTACCGAATTACCTGGGTGTTGGCAATGGAATTACCCGTGGATATGGTGCTATTTATGGATTATTCAATCCCGATATGTTCAGTTTTGACGAATCGGATCTAATTGAAGAAACTAAAAGTGAACCCGGGGAGGTCAAAGAAGACGTAGTTGAAGACATTCCGGAAGAAACACCGGAAGGAATGGATGCTGTGGAAGCGGATGAAGTTCCAAAGCCGCGTCGGGAAACCAAAGCGGAGTTCCCCGGAAAAGTACGTCGGAATATAAGACGAAAGATGGGACCGCGCGGTGGATTTACACCACACAGGGGATCTGTTCCGGAAGGCCGAAGCCGGTTTAATAAAGACGTGGATTGGGAAAAGGAAGATGAAGACGGGAAAGATTTGGAGGAAGATGACTCTAAATTCAACAGTCCCGAATACCACAGTAAACGACACGATCTTTGACGTCTGAATCACGTATTCGATTCGCTTCACGCGTAAATAAAGTCAAACCCTCTTTCACGTTGGAAATGGCCGCACGTGCAGCTGAATTGCGCGAACGCGGCGAAGATGTGATCAACTTCAGCGTTGGTGAGCCGGATTTTAACACCCCGGCTCACATTCGCGAAGCCGGTAAAGCTGCTATTGATGGCGGCTACACCAAATACACGGCCGGTCCCGGCATGATGGAATTACGGAAAGCCATCTGTACCAAGCTGAAACGCGACAATGATTTGGATTTTCAACCAAATCAGATCGTGGTATCCAACGGCGAAAAGCAAGGTCTCTACAATGCCTGTCAGGCGCTGTTTGAGGCTGGCGACGAAGTGATTGTGTTTACACCCTATTGGGTGTCATTTCCTGAATTTGTCCGTCTGGCTGATGCTGAACCAGTATTTGTCAACACCGTTCCGGAACGTCAATTCGAACCGGACTGGGATGATCTGGAGCAAAAGATCACACCGAACATCAAAGGTGTGATCACCAATTCTCCGTCCAATCCTACAGGTGGAGTCTGGTCGGAAGAGGCCAACCTCCGAATATTGGAATTAGCCGAGAAGCACGGTTGGGTTGTTCTGGCAGACGAATGTTATGAACAACTGGTTTATTCCCGGAAATTTGTGAGTACGGCGGCTTTGAACAAAACATCTGCCCAGGTGCTGACCTTGATGAGTCTGTCCAAAACTTACGCCATGACAGGTTGGCGCATCGGTTATACCGCCGGAGATAGAGATATTATTTCTGCGATGGCGAAAATCCAGGGACAAGCAACATCCTGTGCCAATGCCATCGGACAGAAAGCAGCGATCGAAGCATTACTCGGCGATCAAAGCCCGGTGACAGAAATGCGGGAAACCTTCCGGCAGCGGAGGGATGTGATGGTAGAATTGCTCCGGAAAATTCCGGATGTAACGTGCGTGTTGCCTGAAGGCGCCTTTTATGCTTTTCCCGATTTCTCGGCCTGCCTTGGTATGTCGGATGGGACGAAAATAGTTAAGGATTCGTTCGATTTATCTCAGTATATTCTCGACTCGGCGAAGGTGGTTACAGTTCCCGGTGACGGCTTTGGCGCACCCGGACACATTCGCTTTTCGTTTGCCACCAATATTGAATCTATTAAAGAAGGGATTCAACGTGTGGCGGATGTATTGAGTTCATTAGTTTAGCAGGAGTTAGATATGAAAAAGGGGATTCATCCCGAATATCATCCGGTCGTTTTTGTGGATGCGTCATCCGGAGATGAAATTGTCACCCGGTCTACCCAAACGAGTGACAAAATTCGGAAAATCGATGGGGTCGATCATTATGAAATCCATTGCGATATCACATCGTTCACCCATCCGTTTTATACCGGTAAACAGAAGCTGGTTGACACTGCCGGCCGGATTGAGAAATTCCGGAAAAAATACAGTAAAACAGCCGCAAAATAGCGACGATAAAAGGATTAAGGCTTTCCAAAGGGCGCACTCGCTCCGGAAAGCCTTTTTTGTGTCTATGAAAAAACAATTCTATTTGCTTTTGGCGAAACCGTCAATTCTGGTCGGCGGCCAGGCCGTAATTGAAGGTGTGATGATGCGCGTACCTGGAGCGTACGCGACCGCCGTCCGGGATTCGGAGGGCGAAATCCAAATCAACCGGAATGAGTTTACCTCACGGCTCGAAACATCTTCCTTTTGGAAGAGGCCCGTATTTCGTGGTATCATGTCTCTGTTTGAAGCCCTGAAAATGGGGATGCAAACCTTGCAGTGGTCGGCAGATATTGCCATGCCGGAAGAAGCGGAAAAAACCGGGTGGAAAACAACGGTCATGAACATATTTTCAACAATTTTTGCTATTGGGCTGGCCTTTCTGTTGTTTATGTTTGCCCCTTACTGGATTTCAACCGATCTTCTTCATTTGAGTAAAGAAGCACTCCTGTTTAACCTGGCCGCCGGAAGCTTGCGAATTTTATTCTTTGTCATCTATCTGGGAATTATTTCGCTGATGAAGGATGTCCATCGCCTGTTTCAATACCACGGCGCTGAACACAGAGTTGTGTTCAATTTCGAATCCGGGAAAAAGGTAGAAATAGCCAAAGCCCAAACATTTTCCACCTATCATCCACGTTGTGGAACCTCGTTTATTTTTATCGTCCTGTTGACATCCATTCTATTCTATGCAATCATCGATACGGGATTGATTGCCTGGCTGGGCACACTTTCCCTGGGACAACGATTGCTGATACATTTACCGCTGATTCCGTTGGTCGCCGGACTCTCTTATGAGATTATCAAACTCACGGCCAAACCTACATCCGGTTTCTGGCTAAAAGCGCTTCGGCAGCCGGGACTCTGGTTACAACGGATCACAACTCAACCGCCGGAAGATGAGATGGTGGAAGTCGCGATCACTGCACTTAAATCGGCTTTTGGCGATAAATATTCCGAAATGGAAGGCAAAACATACGTGGCTGAGGCTATTGGATGATCGATAAGGCCAGAACGGTTCTGGACCGCTTTGAAGAATTGGGCCGGGAAATGAGCGATCCGGCTATATCAACAGATCCGGACAAAGTGATTGAACTGGCCAAGGAGCGGAGCCGGTTGGAATCGCTGGCACAGCGATGCGATGACTATGTGCAATTATTTGAACAGATCGACGAAGACAAGAACGTCCTGGCCGGGAATGACCCGGAACTCAAAGAATTGGTAAAGGACGAACTTCCGCAATTGGAAGAAGAATTGGCCGCGCTGGAAGAAGAGTTAAAACTGCTCATGCTTCCTCCGGATCCCAATGATGATCGCAATACGATCGTGGAAATCCGGGCCGGAACCGGAGGGGAAGAAGCGGCATTATTTGCCGCGGACCTTTATCGCATGTACACCCGATATTCCGAACGGTCCAATTGGAAAACGATGGTTTTGGACATGAATGAAACCGGCATTGGCGGATTTAAAAGTATCACCTTTTCATTAGAAGGTGAAGGCGCTTACGGAAAGATGAAATTCGAGAGCGGTGTGCATCGCGTGCAGCGCGTCCCCAAGACCGAAGCCGGCGGCAGACTCCACACCTCCGCCGCAACGGTGGCTGTACTTCCGGAGGCCGAAGACGCAGACATTGAGGTCGTGGACTCCGATCTAAAGATCGATACCTACCGTGCTTCCGGGCATGGCGGTCAGCACGTGAACAAAACCGATTCGGCTATTCGTATCACCCACCTTCCTACCGGCCTTGTAGTTACTTGCCAGGATGAGTCGTCTCAGCATAAAAACAGGGCTTCAGCCATGCGCGTGTTGAAATCACGTTTGTTGTCTATGGAACAGGAACGTATCGCGAAAGAACGGGCGGAAGCGCGTAAATCATTGGTGTCTACGGGAGATCGTTCCGCAAAGATCCGTACCTACAATTTTCCCCAGTCAAGGGTCACAGATCATCGAATCAATTATACATCTCACCAACTGGAAGCCATCCTGGACGGCGATTTGCAGGACTTGATCGACAATCTCCGTTTGGCGGAACAGCAGGAACAACTGAAGGGGACGTAATTTGGAAATATCGCCCAAGTCCGGTCAAACATGGCGGATTGTAGATCTGGTGCGCTGGGGCGAGTCCTATTTTCGTGAAAAAGGGTTCCGCTCCCCACGGCTGGAGATGGAATATTTATTGACCGCACTTCTGAACTATAAACGGGTCGACCTTTACCTGAATTTTGAAGAACCGGTGACGCCGAAAGAACTGGCCAGACTTAAAGTCTGGATCAAACGGCGCTTGAAACACGAACCTCTGCAATATATTCTTGGTGAAACCGATTTCTATGGACGTACATTTACTGTCGCTCCGCCCACATTGATTCCCCGTCCCGAGACAGAACGATTAATCGATGCCGCCATTTCGAAGATCATGAAGTTAAAATCGCCTACTATTCTGGATGTGGGTACCGGCTCAGGGTGTATCGCCATTACGCTTGCGTTGGAATGCAAAGATGTTTTGGTCATGGCCCTGGATGCTTCAGAAAAAGCGATTGGTTTGGCAAAAATGAATGCTAATCATCTAAGCGCAAACATCGAATGGATTCAAAAACCCATGGAAGATTTCCAGCCGGAAAAACCGTTCGATATTGTTGTGTCTAATCCGCCCTACATAACCGCCGATGAATACACGGACCTCATGCCCGAAGTGAAGGACTATGAAGATCCCGGGGCGCTCACGGATAATTCCGATGGATTGACCCTAACCCGGCAACTGGTGGAGCGAAAAGATACACTTCTCAAAAGCGGCGGCTGGATGATCGTAGAAGTCGGACGTCCGCCGCAACCTGAACTGGCGGAAGCCATTTTTCAGGAGCATGGTTTTAAGTCAATTGAACTGATTAAAGATTACAATGGGGATGACCGCGTGCTGATAGCGAGGATGGCATGACCAAGCTAAAAGCCTATATAAAACTCCTTCGCCCGATTAACCTGTTTACGGGAGCTTTTGCCGTTTGGGTCTCTTCGCAGATTGTATTGCAGCCAGTTCCAAT
>CAZJWP010000018.1:0-27376 GCA_964549745.1 uncultured bacterium
GATATCTTCATGGAGTCCGGTGTAAACCGGTTTGGAATCGGCATTCAGTTTTAAACCCACAAAGATACTTGGCGATGCGTACGAATCATAGTCTATTCCTTAACAAATTCATTGAGCGAATTTAGGATATCAGAAGGAAAGTGACGATTCAAGGTTCAAAGTTTAAAGTTAAAGGAAAGAATTGTAGTTGATCGTGTAAAAAGACAGGTAACACTTTAGACTTAAACCTTCCATTGCGATAAATATTAATTACCGGGAAATTCCCGGGTTAACAAAAGGAGGGTGTCATGAAAAATGTCTTCTATCTACTCCTAATCAGTTCTCTGTTTGGGCAAACACGACCGGTTTCCACGTTTTCGATTGTAGCGTATGATGAAGCCACCGGGCAATTTGGTGTTGCTGTTCAAAGTCATTGGTTTTCGGTGGGAACCGTCGTTCCCTGGGCGCAGGCCGGTGTAGGCGCGGTAGCCACCCAATCCTTTGTAAAAGTAGATTACGGTCCGGAGGGTTTAAAACTCATGGCTTCCGGAAAAACGGCCAATGAGGCACTAAATCAACTTCTTAAGGAAGACGAAAACCGGGAGGTCCGCCAGGTGGCGATGATTGATGCGCAGGGTCATGTTGCTGCATTTACCGGGGAGAAATGCGTGGATGCAGCGGGACATCACATGGGAAAAAATTACAGCGTTCAGGCGAACCTGATGGACAAACCCACAGTCTGGCCCGCCATGGCGAAAGCATATGAGTCAGCGAAAGGCGACCTGGCAGACCGGATGATGGCGGCTCTGAATGCAGCCCAGGCACAGGGCGGCGATATTCGCGGTCGTCAATCTGCCGCTATGTTAATTGTGTCCGGGGAGCCAACCGGTGTGCCCTGGAAAGATGTGGTTCTTGATTTGCGGGTGGATGATAATCCGGAGCCATTGAAAGAATTGGCAAGATTGATCACCATTCACCGGGCGTATGAACACGCCAATCAGGGTGACCTTTATGTAGAGAAAAACAAAATTGGGAAAGCGCTCAAAGAATATGATCTGGCAGCGAAACTTTATCCACAGAATCCGGAGTTACCTTATTGGACAGCGGTGACCTTGGCAAGTGAGGGAAGAGTGGATGAAGCATTGCCAATATTCAGAAAAGTATTTGAGAAAAACCCAGCCTGGAAGCGGCTGACGCCGCGCCTGGTGAAAGCAGATCTCCTTCCCGAGGATACAACGTTGATAAAGAGAATCCTGGCACAGTAATTCCACACTTTAAGTTTTGGGAATGATGCCATCCGGCAATCGGCGAGTTGCATTCTGTTTCGTGCCGGAAGCATCATTATGACATGACGGTAGGAGCGGAATGATACTGGCCCGATGGTTGTCATCCGGAACGGGATTACAGAGTTTTTCTATTGATCAGATGTTTGTCATTGCGAGGAGCTCGATTAAAAATCGGAGTTAGAATGACAATGATTGAGATAAAGTAGAAAAGGCCTATTGATTCGTGAATTCTTCCTTTTTAATTTCCGACCGACCAGTCGGTCAATTTGGAATGACTTTAGACAACAAATCCGAAAAAATCATAACGGCCGCCATTAAGATCTTTGCCCAAAAGGGTCTGGAAAAAGGTAAAATCGCTGATATCGCCCAAGAGGCGGGAATTGGCAAAGGAACGGTATACGAATACTTTTCCAGCAAAGAAGAAATCTTCAATGCTATCGAAGAATTTGTCATTGACAGCATGCTTTCGGATTTATCCGGTTTATTGTTGCTTGACCTTTCACCGCGGGAAAAACTGAAAACACTGATCCAGGGAACTTTCGATTATATGGTAAACATGGGTGACGGCATCCTTATCATCACCGAACTCTGGGCTCAAAGCGCCCGGGGACTTTGGCACGGATCGTTTCCCACCCGGATCAGCCACATGTATCGGGAATATCAAAAGATGCTGGTTGATGTACTCGAAGCCGGGATCGGGCAGGGACAATTCCGGAAAATGCACTCAACGGGAGTGGCCGTAGTGCTCACCGCCTTTTTGGATGGCATGCTCTGGCAGTATTTAGTCCTGAATGATCCGGAAGAATTCAAGCAATTCTGGGATGAGGGGGTCAAATCATTTTTTAAAGGAATCGAAGCATGAAACACGTTTTATTCACTGCTGTAATGACAACCGCAGCATTAATCGGACAAACCAATCCCGCCGCCAGCCAGATCATTCATAAAATGACCCAATTGCTGAATCCGGCCAGCAGTCAGGCGACCATGACGCAGACAATCGAAACTTCGTCCGGGCAGAAGCGGACTATGGAATTTGTAATGTTCACTGCCGATTCGGGCAGCAGCGTCCTCTTGCGATACAACAGGCCGACCAGCATCAAAGGTCAGGCTTTCCTGATGTTGAACGATGCGGAAGACATTTGGACCTATTTCCCGCGAACGCGGCGGGTGAGAAAGCTGGCTTCCTCTTCCAAAAATCAGAAAGTCCAGGGTAGCGATTTTAATTTCAGCGATTTTTCATCGAATGACATGTGGAAAACCGACTACACCTCAAAACTGAAGGGCGACACCACGATCAACGGAGATCCATGCTGGAAAATCGAAGCGAACGAAACACCTTCGAATGACAACGATTATCCACGGATTTTGCTTTATGTGAGACATTCGGATTATTCCCCGCTTTTGATGTACTACTATAATCGCGACGGGAAACACGAAAAGACCATGAGTTTTGGTGATATCGTAACGATTGATGGGATCCCTACCGCTAAAACGATGCTGATGCGCAATGATCTGGAATTTTCGGAGACGTCCATGACGGTCATTGACATTGACTACAAATGGACACCTCCATCCGGCTTTTTCAGCGAAAGGAACCTGCGGAAATGAAACGATCCATTTTATTCAGTCTGATTTTTTTGTGTACATCCGGCATTGCAACCGCACAGATAGACTGGTTTGGTTACCTGGAATCGGAGATGGATCATTATTCCATGAACAACCAGAACTACACCTTTGGTTATCTAAAGACGAGACTGGATATGGAATCACGTCCCACGGATAAAGTCTTGGTGGCAGCCAATGTGAATATCCAGCAATACATGGGTCGCAAAACCTGGAATTTGCTGGATTTTCTACCGAATGATATCTGGCAACCCTATTATTCAATTCTTTATTCACCCGATTCCCTGGCCAATGTAAAAGCTCCCTTTACTTACCGAGATACGCTTTACCTGGATAATGCGTATTTACGGGTAAATTTCAAATATCTGGACCTGACGGTTGGTAAGCAACCGATTTCACTGGGGACCGGCTATGCCTGGAATCCGGTGGATGTGTTTAATTACAAAGACCCGGTGGACCCGACTTATGAACAAACCGGCATCCAGGCTTTCCGTGTTGATATTCCGCTTACCGATCGCGGTGGATTAGCGCTGCTTCTAACACCGGCTGAGGACTGGAATTCAGCCACGAAATATCTCCAGCTTAAATCCGGGTTGGGAAGTTTTGATTTTACGTTGAACTGGTCCCAATACACGGCGACCTATCGTTGGTGGGATTATTATGTATATGCCGGTTCGATACCGACTACCAGCCAATATCATTCTTTCGGAGGCACAGCAGTTGGGCAATTTTTTGGAATGGGTATTTGGGCCGAAGGCTGGCATAAACACCGAACGGCGTTTGGTGGAAAATCAACCTGGGAATCCGTCGTCGGCGCGGATTATACGTTTACCAATGGTTGGTATATCCTGAACGAATATTATTTCAATGGACAAGGTGCGACGGAGAGTAATCTGCAATTCAATGATTATATGGAATACTTCGAGGGTCACACCCATAGCTTGATGCAGAATTACGATTTTTTCTACACGTTTTATCCCGTGGGCGATTTTGTGAATTTGGGTGTTTTTGCATTAGCCAATCTGGACGATAACAGCGCCATGATCAGTCCGCAAATTGAGTGGAATGTGTTTGAGAACGGTACACTCACATTCTGGTATTCCTTTCCATACGGAAAATCCGATACGGAATTCGGCTACCAGGGCGATGGGTGGCGGATTCGGCTGAGGACGTATTTTTAAATAATAAAATCATGACCTCTATATTTATATTGGGCGGCACCGGCAATACGGGAAGTAAATTAGCAGAATTGTTGCTTCAAAATCCGGATATTACCCTGACTTTAGGCGCCCGGAATTCTAAGAAGTTGGAAGCGCTTCAATTGCAACTGGCGAACAAAGAAAACCGGTCACGCTTACAAATTGCGGCGGTGGATGTGCATGATCATGACCAGTTGAAGAAAATCTTAGGGGAACAGGATCTCATGGTCATTACCGCCGCGGTAACGCCGGAAATCCCGAATCTTGCCAAGTTGGCGATCGAGACTGAGACCGACATGCTGGATGTGATCTATTCACAGGAGAAGCTTGAAAAGCTGCAAGCTCTTGAACCGGAGATTGAAAAGGCCGGCCGCTGTTTTATCACGGAAGCCGGTTTTCACCCGGGATTACCTTCGGCCCTGGTCCGTTTAGGGGATTCCAGGTTTGATGAGCTGTGGAAAGCCAACATTTATGGTGTAATCCGCGAGAATTGGGGCGGCTTGGACGTGAGTGATGCCACCATTCGCGAATTTTTGGAAGAGCTGCAAAGCATGAATCTATCCTTTTTCAAAAAAGGCCGGTGGCAGCGTGGTTCGTATTTAACGATGAAAGGATTTCGGGTAAAATCTTTCCTGGACGATCTGGGTACTTTCTTCTTTTCTCCCATGTTTTTTCAGGAGTTAAAAGATTTACCGGATCAAATCCGAAGTTTAAAAGAAACCGGTTTTTTTATTGCCGGATTTCATTGGTTCATTGATTGGTTCATCTTTCCATTGGTTTTTCTGGGTTTGTATATACTTCCGAAAAAAGCACATCCCGGACTGGCCCGGTTTTTCTTCAGACGGTTGGTTGCGGTATCAAAACCTCCTTTTTTTACAGCGTTGAAGCTTGAAGCCGAAGGCAGGAAAGACAACCGCGATCAGGCTTTAACCTTTCAAATAAGTCATGAAAACGGGTATTGGTTCACAGCGATTCCGGTAGCTGCGGCCATCGAACAATGGCTTGCCCAAAAACCACACAAACCCGGTTTGCATTTTATGGGACATTTTATTGAACCGGTTTCATTTTTCAAACGAATTGAAACGATGGGAATTCAACAAACAGAACACCTACACTGAAGGTTTAACATGAGACAAAAAATCTTGAATCGTATTGCTGATTTTACCAGTCATTCACCGTGGTGGATGCTTCTTGTTTTAGTTTTAATCACCGTCGGATTTGGTGCCATGGCTGAGCATCTGACCTTATCCTCCAGTTTTACTAACCTGATGCCGCAGGATGATCCCATGGTGAAGGAATTTGACCGGATTATGGATGAATATGCCGGTTCTGCTTCCATGATGGTCGTGGTACAGGGTGATCCGCAGAAGTTGGTCAGGTTCGCCGCCGATGTGGCGCCGAAGATTGAAGCGTACACGAATTATGTAAAAAAAGTGGACTATAAAATCCCGCAGGATTATTACGATCATCACGCACTGATGTTGATGAAATCGACGGATCTGAAGAATATGGGCGGAATCTTCACCGATCCGAATCTGACCGGTTTCCTTAAAAATTTGAACGACAGTTTTGAAAAGGAATACATCCAGAGCGATGAAAAGATTTCCGGGCAGGAGCAGGAACAGGGTGTCATCCGATTTATGGATGGAATCCAGACTTTTACGGATGTGACCAACGGAGTCTTGGACGGTAAAACCGAAAGCGCCGGAGCAGATGCTTCTGAGGCCGTATTGGTTGGTGACCCGTATTACCGCAGCTGGGATCGGGAAATGTTAATTATGCAGGTGATCCCAAACTTTAGTTTTACGGACACGGACAAGGATGTGGACGCTACAAATATCATAGAAAAGATCGTTCATGATTCCGCAGATCAGGAAGGGGTCAAAGCCGGACTCACAGGAACGATTCCGCTTTCCAGAGACGAACTCACTTCCGTTACCAACGATTCCATGACCTTTACACTTATTGCGGTGATTGGAATTTTCCTTTTATTTATGATTTCATTCCGAATGATCATTTCACCTTTTCTGGCGGTTATTTCCCTCATTATAGGTATTGTGTGGGCAATGGGTCTCGCCTGGGTGTTGGTCGGCGAATTGAACATGATGACCAGCATGATGAGCGTGGTGCTGGCCGGGCTTGGGATAGACTTTTCCATACACATTATATCTTCTTATACGGAGATGCGGCAAAAAGGGAATGATATACACGCCACATTGCGGTATACTTTAGGCACAACGGGTCGAGGTATTCTTACCGGAGGCTTTACAACGGCGGCAGCTTTTCTGACCATGCTGATCTCAAGTAATGCCGGGATGAAGGAATTTGGTTTAACTCTTGGGGTCGGCATCATCATGACGATGATTGCTTCCATGCTCACTTTACCGGTATTTCTGGTTCTTCGTGAAAGACTCCGGGAGCGATTCCGGAAACAAGAACCGAAAGAGCGGGATCTTTCGTACACAAAACTAGGGTCATTTGCAGAGGGATTATCCGGCCGTTGGCGACTGAGCCTGGCCGCTGGTATCCTGCTCACGATATTTTTAGGTTTTATGGCCAGCCGGATCACCATGGATTATAACTACCTGAACATGGAGCCCATAGGTCTTGAAAGCATCAAACTGCAGGATCAAATGATTGATAAATTCGATCTAAGCTCTGATTATGCCTACGTCACAGCGGATAATTTGGAAACGGCAGCAAAATTGACGGAAAAAGCAAAAAAGATGACCACAGGCGGGATGGTACAATCGATTGTGGATTTCCTGCCGCCAAAGTCGGAGCAGGAAAAACGGAGTGGAGAAATAAAACGCATTCACGAAGTCATGGCATCGGCTTCTGTAAAAACGGGATTATCGGACAAGGACTTTAAAGACCTAACCGATGAAATCAGCCGCCTGGAAATGAATGTGATGGAAATTCAGGATATGGCTGTTCTGGGTGGTCAGGATAAAGTTTATCTGAAAACCGGATTGTTGGTGGGCGTCGTTCCGGAAGATGAAGACACGACGATTATTGATCTGCAAAAGAAGTTGGGAGCCAAGATGGCCAGCATAACGTCCGGCATATTGACCCATCTTCGGGAACGCATGGAAAAACTAACGATTTCGGAGAGAAAAAATCTGTCTCAATTCCAGAATGAATTTGCGCCGGATTTCAAAGCCAAAGTGCTGTCCATGGCCAATACGGAACCACTGACCGTCAAGACATTGCCCTCTTCGGTTCGGAGTCAATTCATCGGAGCATCCGGGGATAATTACCTGATCACCATTTTCCCAAAAGACAATGTATGGAATCTGGAATTTCTGGATCGGTTTTCCGATGAATTGGAAGCTTTATCGCCACGAGCCACCGGAATGCCACCGGTTTTCCGGCGCCTGATGAATTACATTGCAGAGGATGGGAAGAAATCGTCGGAGCTGGCGGTGGTGATTATTTTCCTGTTGTTATTGCTGGATTTTCGCAGCGGAAAGCGGGCCATCGCTGCCATCATTCCGTTATTGATAGGCATGGTCTGGATGGTTGGGGTGATGGAATTGTCCGGTCTTCAGCTCACTATGTTAAATGTCATGGCCTTGCCCTTGATTATTGGAATTGGGATTGATGATGGTGTCCATATCATGCACCGATACAATGTGGAGGATGGTGCCAAGCACCGGATCGTTTTTTCATCGACCGGGCGGGCCATTTTTCTCACGTCGTTGACGACGATGATCGGTTTCGGATCATTGGTCTTCGCCACTTACCGAGGAATGGGATCCATGGGAATAGCCTTGTTTATCGGTGTGGGCACCTGCTTCCTGGCCACGGTCTTTACAATTCCGGTCCTGATGGGCTGGTGGAATCGACACCGCCATTCGGAGGATTAATTCCGGAAGCTGTTAATCCAGACCAGGGCGGAATCTGCAGCCGTTAAGGCAGCGCCTACATGGGTTCCCGGAACGGTGATAAGACGAATGTTTGAACCGGCTGCGGTCATATCGGACACGGTTTTTTGGGAAACACTGTACGGAACGGTAATATCATCCGAACCGTGAACCAACAAAATTGGGGCGGAAGCTGTCCATGCATTGACGCTGTTTTCATCAAAAGCGGTTTTTATATCCTGCTCGCCGGCACCGAAAAAATCCGTTAAAAATGTGTCGGTAAACAGATTCGCCACCGTGTCGGGCAAAATGGAATTGATTTCTTCACCGGAATGGGTGCCATCGTATAAATCGTTGATTTGTGCAGCCCAGGGCGATTGAAAAACGTCATTTAATCGGTTCCAACCGTACACCTTATTATATGTAGTAAATACGTAACCGAAATAACCTGGATTGGCATAAGTGGTTTCACTGAGGATGTGATCGGCGATATAACGAATATCATACGGTCCCGCCATTGGAGCGGTAGCTGTAATAGTGATTTCATCGGCGTAATCGGACTCGATCACCTTATGTGCAGCCATGGTGGCATAACCGCCTTCGGAATAGCCCATAAGGAATACTTGCGAGGAGAAACTGATATCGTTTGAACAGGCATAACTGCGGACAGCCCGGATTCCATCCACTACGGGATAGGCACTGCCGGTTTTCTGGATATAGGGATGATAACTTTCGTTGATACCCAATCCCAGACCGTCCGGAGCAATAGCCGCGTAACCGTTGGAGGCTAATAAGACACCCAGCAGACCTTCCAGACTGTAAAGTACATTATTTGAAGGTGCATCATCGCGTTTGAAGATGGTCCCGTGCTGAATGCTAATCAAAGGATAAACAGCGCCGGATGTATCAGGCAAATAAAGTGCGGCAGAAACAGCCTGGCTGTTTCCATCTACGTCGCGGGTCCAGTAATTCAAAGTCATAATTTGAACACTTCCGGAAAGGGGCATGGTAAATTGAATATGGTACAAAGAAAATAAATTTTGCAATTCATCTACGGTGAATGATCCACGATTAGTGGCAGTAATAACCGTCCCTCGGTGTTGGGGTGGTTTACAGATGTCTGTTGTGGATTGATCACAGCTTGAAAGAAGAAGCCCAAACAGGACGCAAGCGAGAAGAACAAAATGCTGACGGCGAAGTACGGGTAGTAATTGTATTTTCATATAAGAAGTTTAATCCAGACAATAGATAGAGTGAAACAGCTTCCGGTCATGGGTGATTTGTGAGAGACTAAACATCAAAACTGAACAGAAAACAGGACAAGAGGAGGCTGTTAAAATAATTGTTGACAACCACGAAAAGTGCAGGTTAGCTTTCAGGCGCATAGTGAAGAATTTCGCCGAGGTATACCCCGTATTCTTCATGCCGAGGTAAGTAAAAAACAAAAGATTTAGTAAACATTCATTAATTGCTTAATGGAGGGTAGACAATGAAGAGACTATTCGTCCTTCTTGCTGTTGTTGTTATCCCTACAATGCTGTTAGCTCAGACCAGTGGTAAAATTGCTGGTATGGTTAAAAATGCAGATGGCCAAGCGTTGGTTGGTGCCAATGTTTTGGTTGACGGGACAACTTTTGGTTCAGCAACTGATGCAAACGGACAATACTACATATTGGATGTACCGGTTGGAACGTATACCGTGCGTTCCGAATACATCGGGTACAAAGCAACATCTGTAAGTAATGTTAGAGTTTCTGCTGACTTGACTACAAAACTGGATTTCACATTGGAAGTATCTGCTGTGACCGGTCAGGAAGTCAACGTAACAGCAGAAAGACCTATCATTAACCAAAACGCTACGAACACCAACCGGATCATTGAGACGGAAGTAGTTGAAGCACTTCCCGTTCGAAATGTCACGGATGTGGTCGATCTACAAACCGGAGTTGTGAATGGACACGTCCGCGGGGGTCGTACCGGTGATAATGCCTACTATGTTGACGGTGTGTTGGTACGGAATAATTGGAACGGAAATAATCTTACCGGTTCTTTAAGCCAATCAGGCACCCAGGAAATTTCAGTCCAGACCGGTGGATTTACGGCTGAGTATGGTAATGCTAATGGTGGCGTTGTCAATGTCGTATCTAAGACGGGTGGCTCTAAATTTTCAGGTTCCGCTGAATATGTATCGGATCTTGGATCAACGACAGGTGGAACCGATAAAAATACACTCTACAGTTACGGATACTCACTTATGAATTTTAATCTTGGCGGACCTTTAACCAAGAATATCCGGTTCTTTTTCAATGTTGAAAAAGAAAAGGCTTTGGATGCAAATCCGGCCTTGATAACCTCTCCATATGCTGATGTTACGGAATACACCAGTGCTTTAACCGGTGGCGATAGTGCAGCTATTTGGGTTAATGGTGATCCGGAAAACGGGTTAAACGAAAAGAATATTTATTTTGAGCAGTTCGTAAGGAATAACCAATCAGATCCTACATTGCTTGCCGAGGCTTATCAGAAATACGGGGGTCTGCCAATAGATTCTCTACCAGCTTCTTGGCTTGATACAACGTATGTATTAGCAAAGAATTATCAACAGAAATATGGACCCACAAGAGGAGCAAGTAGCGACCAGTTAAAAGCTTCCGGAAATGTAACATTGGATATGAAACCTCTTCGTATAAAAGCGGGTGGATCCATGTATAATTATTCGGAAGAATCATACAGCCATGGTTATGAATTGATAAACTGGGAAAATATGCCCCATTATGATTCATTCTTACGGATTGGATATTTGAATGGGACATTGAATCTTTCTCCAAAATCTTTTGTACGGAGTACTTTTAGTTTAAAGAAGTATAATAATGAAGAGTACAATGCCAACTGGAAAGATGACATTTTAGCCTATGGGCGCCGTACGAAAACAATGGATTCGGGCAACTATTATTACCGTGCCGATGGTAAAAATGCTTTAACCGTCCCGGCTCTAATTGATTTCAGCGGATATGGTGCGCAATGGGGTCGTTACATTAAAAGATCTGAAAATACCATGGGTCTTCGCACCGACTATGTTAATCAGATTAATATGCATGAATTAAAAGCCGGATTTGAATACTACAATACAACGATACGCTATTATCGGGTCAGTCAGGCCAGAGAAATCTATGAAAATGTTTCTAAGCTTGATACGGACTTTAATGGTGTCCTGTCGTCAGATGAACTGGGTGACTACAATGCAGATGGTACTACCGACAACCAGGATATGTTGGATTGGAAATATACGACTTACAGAAATGCATACACCTATAATATTGGTTACAATATTTTTGGTGATCAAACAGATAAATATGCATTGGATGATCACAGCCAGGAACCGGGTAACGCACTGCAGATGCGGTATTATCTTTCTGATAAAATCGAGCTCAGCGACGTCGTTATGAATGTTGGATTGTCCTTTGAATCCTTTAATCCAAACACGTATGCACCCGATTCAGATGGTGATGGCGTCGGAGACGATGCGGGATTTGACAACCTTTATACGGTTAATGGTCGTATTGATCGCAGCAGGGCTGGTGCGGATGGAACGAATAAATGGGAAAAAGTAGCTACAGAAAGAGCCATTCAACCCAGACTTGGATTTTCTTTCCCGGTTACGGATAGAACCAATTTCCATGCTCAATACGGTCAATACTGGCAAGCTCCCCCGCTGGTGAATTTGTATCTATCGGATTCCCGCCTTGCAGCCAATCTGACACAAGGAAATATGACGACTTCTCCGAACCCAACGCTAAAACCGGAAAAAACCACATCTTATGAAATCGGTTTTAGCCAACAGATTGGTCAACAAGCTGCCCTGGATATCACAGGTTTTTATAAAGAAGTCAGAGACTACTTGTTGATGAAGAACCGCACAAATTCCATGTTGGATGGTTCGGAATTTTCCTGGGCTCAAATCACAAATGGCGATTTTGGGGTAACACAAGGATTCTCACTCAATGTTCGCATGCGTCGTGTCAAGGGATTCATTGCTGATCTCAATTACACTATGATGTGGGCGAGAGGAACAGGATCTGATCCTCAGTCCAACTTTAATATCGCATGGACGGGTGACACCTATCCAACGATTATTAACCGGTTGGATTTTGATCAGCGTCATACCGGATCATTAATGGTGGATTACCGTTCACCGGCTCGTTCCGGTTTATTTGCTGATTTGGGGGCCAATGCCGTGTTTACCTTTGGAAGTGGAACAGGCTACACGCCATCAGTGAAAGAAAGCGCAGTTTACGGACGGGGCTGGTATACACCGGTAGCCGCGGTTAACTCCGGCAGTCTTCCCTGGACGAAGAACTTAGATCTACGTGTAGATAAAGGGATTTCAATTGCCGGCGTGAAATTGAACGCCTACTTATTAATCCGCAATGTGATGAATACACAGAATGTTAACGCTGTCTATCCTTCCAGCGGTCAGGCGGGCGAAGACGGTTGGATTTCTACACCGGAAGGTCAAACTTGGTTAAACAGCCAAAAAACGAATTATCCTAATGTGGATGCGGCCAGTTTGTATCATGATCAGACTAATGGCCCGGGCTTTGGTGCTGATCCGCGTTTCGGAATCCCGCGGATGGTTCGCTTTGGCGTAGAAATAAACATATAAGGAATAAGAGGTTAGAATGAAGACAATACGAATTTTTACCACCCTGTTGTTCCTTGGTTCAACACTTGTTTTAAGTGGGTTATATGGTGAAAAACCCACCAACCAATTGCCGCCTTCACTATCGAAAACATCGGTTGCGGCAACAGGGAACTTTGATGGGAATCGGATTCGCGATGACCTGGAAAACAACGGTATGGTTGTTAGTCACCGAATCACGGGTCACTCGGGATTGGAATGGCCAAAAAATAACTACACTTATACGGTCTTTGCATCAGGGGTGTGGCTGGCTGGAAAAGTAAATGGTGATATCCGAACTGCCGCGGCTGAATACGGTCCCGAATTGGTCTCTGGTCCTTATGGCAGTGATCAGAATTCAGCAGCCTATAAACTCTATAAAGTTAGTAAATCTGATCTAGCTGATCCTTTGGCCAGTGATGATTTTCAAAACTGGCCGGTAGATGATGGCGCCCCCTGGGTTGATGAAGATGGAGATGGTGTTTACACCCCATTGCCTGTTGGCCCGGATCACCCCGACTTTATTGGAGATCAAGTGGTTTGGTATGTAGGCAATGATGGTGATCCGGTTGGACACTCAATCTATGGTACATTACCCTTAGGGGTCGAAGTTCAGACTACAATTTTTGGGTTTAATCGTCCGGATGTCTTTGGTGATATGATGTTCGTGAAAGAACTGATTATTAACAAAGGAGAAAACCAAATAGACGATATGTTTATCGGTCTTTGGTCTGATCCGGACTTGGGTGATGCCGGTGATGACTTTGTCGGTTGTGATACTACCCTGGGTATGGGTATTTGTTACAACGATGGAGTAGATGCTGACTTTGCTGGTTATTCAGGTGGAACGCCTGCAGTTGGGTATGATTTTTTCCAGGGACCAATGGTTCCTTCGCCGGGGGACACTGCATTGGCATATGGACGTCGCATCCCGGGTTACAAAAATCTGGATATGACTTCGTTTGTTAAGTACATCAACTCATCAGACCCTGTCTGGAGTGATCCAAATGACGCTGTGGAAGCCTATAATTTAATGAAGGGCCTCATGAAAGACGGGAATCCGTATGAAACTGGAATTACCGGC
Source organism: uncultured bacterium (assembly GCA_964549745.1). Classification (GTDB taxonomy): domain Bacteria; phylum Fidelibacterota; class Marinisomatia; order Marinisomatales; family J089; genus J089. Next base: position 13,716 of record CAZJWP010000018.1, read on the forward strand.
GATAGTCCTTTTGTTCATCCTGGTGATCCGACAAAAAACGTAGATGCAAATGACACTGAATATGTTGATTCGGATTATCACGCGTCCGGTGATCGGCGGTTTTTGATGAATGCAGGTCCATTCACAATGGCAATTGGTGACTCACAAGAAGTTGTATTTGGTATCATGATGGCCGCTTCTGGCGGTGCCCTGGATTCCTACCTATATGTCAAACAGGTTGATCAGTTGGCGCAGTTGGCATATGACATTCAATTTGCACTTCCCGAATCACCTGCTTCTCCGGAAGTTTCAGTTTCTCCTTTGCCTGAGGAGGTTATCCTTCAGTGGGCAGACAATGCCGAGAATTATTCTGCATTGGATGTTATCGATAAACTCCCGGTTCCGGTTGCATATGATACAACTTTCACAACTGATATAGTGTCGGTTTTTGACACGACAGGGTACGATACGGTTATTGTTGGTGGAGATACATCCTATACGGCAATTGTGGATACATCATATGATTGGCAACAAGTTGTAACCAGCATTGATACAACCTTCGAGGGGGCGAATACCTCATTCAAATTTGAAGGATACAATGTGTATCAGTTGGAAACGGCTTCCGGTACCGGTGCTTCAAAGCGAATTGCGACCTATGATTTGGTAAATGGCATTACTGAAATCTATGACGACGTTTTTGATCCTAACTTCGGGGAGACAATTAACCGAAGGGTACAATTTGGTTCGGACTCGGGTATTCAGCGATTTATCCATATAACAGCAGATGCTTTAAACAATGGCGCTCCGCTAAAGACAAATCGCGAGTACTATTTTGCGGTTACGGCTTATGGATACAATCCCTATGGTATTCCACGAACTTTAGAAAGCAACAAGACCGTATATGCTATCCGGCCACAAGTACCGACCACATGGGGGACAACGGATAGTACTGCCGAATTCGGATCCGCGTTATCCGGAACACATTCCGAAGGGACTTCAGACGGATACCTTGGACTATCTGTTGTCGATCCTACAGCTCTGACCGGTGACGACTATTCAGTCTATTTTGATTGGCAACATTACTATAGAGATGTTGACGGTCTTTGGAAAATGACCAATTATCCTGACTCGGTTGGCAAAATTATGCGTGGTAAAATCGTCGATTGTTCCGGATCTTCTATCACAGCTGCGGCTTTAGCCTCAAGTACGGTTGGGACAGTCGACCTTACCTTCACTTTCGACATGGATTGTGGCGATAACTGGGTTGACGGTATAAAAATTGATCTTCCTGATGATTTCACAATCAACAGTTGGGATCAGGTTGGTGATTGCAGCTATGCATCCTATGGCCAAAACTGTGTCAACATGGATGGAACTCTGGATGCCACTACAAACTCCATCACATGGGGGGACAGTGCACGATCTACATTTGGGATGATTGAGGGAGGAACAACATTTTCGGTTAATGTTACTCCGCCCAGCACTTATCCATTTTCTGTTGACTGGCAGGTTTGGGATGATGGTTATGACGGAACAATCGTTGATGGAGTTGGAACGACTTCAATCACCGAACTTGGGTATGAATTCAAATCCTTGCTGGAATGGAATGTGGAGGATGTGACGGAAAACACAGTTCTTTTAGAACATCAAACAATGCAGAGTGGCGTTGCAGACGATGCGATCGTTGATGGTGTATTTGTACCTGGCAATGATGAGTTCGGCGCATCTGCCAATCCCGTTGTTGACGGGGTGCAAATCGCTGTAAACGGTGCTCCAGCCGATTTGAAATGGGTAGGTGTAACCGCCAATGCAGATGGAACTTTATCCTCACCCGTTGATGGTTTTGCCTATTGGTACTTCGGAAGCTATTTAGTTGCAGGCGGAGATTATACCAATCAGCAAACAACCACCGATGCGACCTGGTTTTTAAATGTTGGCCCCATGTATGGTGTCGATGAAGACGCTTTCATGTCCTATGTATTCCAATACACAGGTGGCTATGGTAACGTAACCGGTATCCAATGGCTGGTTCCTGATGATTTTGAAGTCCGATTCACGGGAAATGGTAAAGCCATTGATTATTGGGGAACCGAAGCGGTTATCGATGTTCCTTTTGAATGGTGGAACGTGGGAGACCCCAACGATCCAAGCGATGATTTCCAAATGATTCCGTATCTCTTGGATGAAGACGGGAATAGTGAATGGAATCTTCAATATGGATCAGAGGATGCTGACCATGGTACTTCCGGAGGAACAAACGATCCTTGGACTGATCGTGTGTATGTATTGAGTCCGGTAGATGAGACGCCGGGAACCCAGGGTTTCGATAACTATATGGCTGGAGCAGCCGGTGGAAGTTCGTTAGCAGCTTGGTACTCACGCGCCGGTGATAACGATGCGGGTGGTCCAATGGATGCCTGGTGTGCATTTTCCAGAACTGTGTTTATGAATTGGAATGGTGGTGATGTAACAACTGCTACTTCCCCGGCCGATTATAACGCAGAGTCGCCAGAGATAGGAACGGTCTTCCATATTGCTACTACAAAACCGAACACGGCGAACGATGCGTTTACCTTCTCAACAAGTGTAGAGTCCGGACAGACAGTTGCCTATTCATCAAAGAATATCAATGTCTGGCCAAACCCATATTTCGGATATAATCCGGAAGAAAGGACCCCCGTTGATCAGCAAATGCAATTTACGCATCTGCCTGAAACGGGCAGCTGTACCATCCGAATCTTTGATTTGGCGGGTATCCCTGTAAGGCGAATAGAGCACAACAACGCTGGCAATCAGTTCGAAGTTTGGGATCTCAAGAATAACTATGGTATCCCAGTAGCAAGCGGCATGTACATTGCCCATATCGAAACGGATGCCGGTAATCAGATTCTTAAATTGGCAGTTGTGATGCCTGAACAAAGACTCGATGTCTATTAATACGGAAGGAGTTAGACAATGAAAAATAAAATCACAAGACTCTTCCTGATCGGATCTTTCACAGCATCAGCATTGTTTGCAGGAACCATTCGTTCACAAGGTACCGCCGGGGCATCACAGCTTCTAATCCCCGTTGGGGCCGAGAATATTGCAACCAGCAGCGCAAATGTTGCTACCGTCACCGGGGTTGAGGCTTTATACCTCAACCCGGCCGGGGTAGCGCATTTTAAAAAGGGCTTCCAAGGCTCAGCGTCTACGTTGAATTACATAGCCGACATAAAGCTAACCTATGCAGGATTTGTTACAAATCTAGGCCAGGCTGGCTCTTTTGGTTTGGCTTTGAAATCAATGGATTTCGGTGATATTCCTGTGACTACAGCCGATGCAACCGAGGGAACAGGAGAAACATTCTCTCCTACTTTTATTACTGCGATGGTAAACTATTCAAAATCGTTTGCTGATCGAGTAGAGTTTGGAGTGAATGGAAAGGTAATCAACGAAACGATCATCAATACCAGCGCAACAGGTTTGGCGGTAGATTTGGGTGTACAGTACAAGTTTGCTGACTACCCCATCTCTTTCGGTGTTGTTCTAAGAAATCTTGGAAACAGGATGGAATATACCGGATCGGACTTGGAACAAAAACTGACTCCTCAAGACGCACAATCCGGATCGATTAAGGAAAATTTCCGCGTAAAGAGTCAAGCCTTTGATTTGCCGGCTGTCTTAGATATGTCCGCAAATTATACTGTTTTTCCGGGCCTGGATTTGATGGGTTCATTCCGAAACTTTAGCTTTGGGCCGAACAGTTACAGCCTGGCAGCAAAATATTCAATTGCTGGATTAGGTTGGGTTGCTGCCGGTTCCTCGTTTGAATCCGTTGCGGATTCAAAACCGGCTGGGGTTTCAAACACCGTATGGGATGAATGGACTCAAACACCATTTGGTACTTCTTTTGGTGCCGGTGTTAAAGTTCCCCTTGGAAGTATGAATTTAGATGTAGCGTATTCTATCCGAACCGCTACAGATTATTTCAGTAACAATAGTACCCTTCAATTGTCTCTGGAATTCTAATTTCATAAAAAAATAAAAGAAAAAAGGGCTTCAATTTTGAAGCCCTTTTTTCTTGAATTAAATAATTTTACAGATTTTAGTTGCCAATACCTCCTTCCCGACTTTCAATTTCATTTTGATATTGGTACCATTTTCTTTGTCTCAAAATAAGAGCTGTACCGGTAGCTGCAACTAACATTTGAATTTGAGGTTCAAGGTTCGGTAAGATATAAAAAGACTCATAATTTGTATTAGCTACATCAATTAAGCCAATTAATTGATTATTATATGAAAGGGTGTAGCCCATGAGAATATTAGAGAGAAGACGATGTTTTTGCTTTGATTTATAATAATTTGAAACAGTTAATCTAAAATCTCCCTGTGTAACTAAAGTATCAACCATATCCCATTTGTTATAGGTGTTTTGTAAGTCCTGCAGCGTGAACCTGAATTTTTCCATCCAGGCGCTCCGCATTGGGAATTCACACCAACAATTATATTTGTATCCGGAAGCATCCTCGATGGTGAATTCGAACGACTTTACATTATAGTCACGCTCCTTGTAACCCGTCATCAATACGCGTGCCTGACGATCAAAGATATCATAGACATGGTATTGTCCTATTTCCAGGTTCCACGAATTTTCCGCACCCTTTACAGGTACATGTATTGCATTTTGTAATTCAACCGGAACATCAATTTGCAGATTATATGAACAACCAAATACAACGAATGCAAATAAGCAGGAAAGAAAAGCGTGTTTCATAAAGCGTCCCCTCAAAATTGTTTGGCAAATTGGGTAATGACCCGGAAAAAGAAAGGATTGCTCCCTCCCTTAAAAATCTACGCAGAAACAGGATGAATTAGTATAAAAAACTGATTTAGCCTGAATTTATCAGGTTAGGATAATTGATTTAATAAGAAGTCAATACCTCTAATAAAAACCTGCTCCGGAGAATCAATGATACTTTTATTACAAACGTCCTTGAAAATAGATTCTTCCGGATCGATCCCCATTTGATAATCCCGGATAAAATGAATTTCAATAACCGGGATTGGTAACAGGGTAATTATTTGTTTTAAAGCATATTCGGAATTAGCCCACCCGGACGGTGCAAATATTATTCCGTCAGCCCAATTCCGATTCCGTTGAAAAAGAGAAATCGCAAAATCAGTTTTATGTGTCTGATATATCTTTACAGTACAATCATTTTTACGTATGAAATGTCTAATTCCGCGATTAACCTTATCAAGAGTAAGGTTATTGCCTAGCTGGGAGGATCGCAGCCCTAATAAATTGAGGTTTGGACCTTGAATGATTAATATATTCACCTGATAATTTAGAGAAATTCCACTGTGAAATCACATAAGACACTGTCCAGTTCCACTTTTAGATCAAGTACATTATTATTTGTCATATTTGTCTGCACGGTACATCACCTTCACGCGCAAACCAATATTACCGGGACTGTAACGGATCAACGGACCGGTAAGCCTTTGGAGAATGTAAATATTATAATCAATCCCTCTAGTCAGGGAACGGTTACCAATGCTTCGGGAGAATTTTCTCTGCAATACACAGGAGCTTTTCCGGTAACACTGACCTTTACTCACATTGCCCATGAATCGCTAAGTGAGACAATTAAACAACCACAGAATTTGATGAAATTAAATATTACAATGGTTCCAAAAGTGCTTAATACTCCGGAAGTGACCATTATTGGATCACGGAGCAGAGCATCACAGGACATTTCAAGTTCTACGGAAATCACACCACTCCGCCAAATTGATCAAAGAGGCATACGCGATATTGGAGAAGCGTTGCAAGAATCAGAAAGTGTTCGAATTGAATCTGACAATCGTGGTCATCAAACTTTAAGTATTCGCGGCAGCAATCCTGATGAAGCGGCCGTCTTTTTGGATGGTGTCAAGATAAATCAGGTTAGCACCGGGGTGGCACGCCTTGAATTCATTGATCTTTCCAATCTCGAATCCATGGAAGTGATTAAAGGTGGTGGAACAGTCATGTTCGGTGGCGGGAATTTCGGCGGCGTAGTATTGCTGCAGAGTCGTAGCCCGGATAAAAATTCGATTCGTATTAAAACTTCATCCGGTTTGACTACAGATAAAGACCAGGATCGGTCTATCGCCGGTGATGTAAAATGGGGACCGATTGGCATTGGAATACAAGTTTCGGGTAAGTCTCGTCTATACGATGGTCGGACATCCTTTTTAACACAATACAGGAATTTGAGCGGACAATATTCCACGTTAAGAAACGATATAATTCTCCGGCACATTGATCTAGGAAATACAATACAATTTCATTCCGGAGGAGTAATCAACTCGGATCAGTTTCAGGTTGATCGTTTGGAATGGAATTATCGACAAAGTCCACAGAATGGATGGTCTCTGGAAGGAGGTCAGAAAAAATGGATTTGGAAAGACAATTTTTATTCAAATCTATCACGAAACGTAGAAGAAAAATCTCAATCGATAGTTGTTAATAAAGCATTTTCATTTCAATCCTTGGAAGGAAATCTTCAATTCGAAAATGAAAATCAAAAATATTTAGGAGACCAACTAGCCAGTAACAGATATATAAGTCAATATTCAAGAGATACTACTCTTTTAAACCAGAAAGAAACAGCTATTGCAGCTTCATTACGCTACAACGGAACAGATCCGGTTCCAGGGATTCATCTTGTTAGAATAGAATGCGGCTTCAGATATAGTAATGTCCATTATAATGAGCTACAGAATATCGAATATTTTGAGAATGATATATTATCAGAAAGGGATACAGTTAAAGTAAACGACTCATTACCCATGAAAACACTTCGGCTGGGGGTTGCAGCAAATACGCAATGGCTTGGTCAGGACTGGAACTTATTTTTTAATGCAGGTGACAACGTCCGATTACCCAACATGTCAGATAGACTGTTATGGGGTGTTGCCAAAAAGACAATTCAGGATGAGTATAATCGTGTCCTGCATATTGTCCCTACAACGGATTATTTAGCTCAATTAAAACAAGACCAACTTCAACATTTGGAGCCAATTCTTCATTCATTTGATCAGGGTTTTCTTCCGGAGAATTTGTCGATGTTGGAAGCAAGTCTTTCTTGGGATCGGGACTGGATAAAACCCTCTGTTATGGATCATCTGGAAATTGGATTCAGTATATTCCAGAATTTTTATATAAACAAAGTAGCCTACTATCAGGTTGAAAACAGTCTGGTAATACCATACAATGCATATTACGCGCGAATGAATGGTTGGGAGTCATCAATAAAAACTTCGTTATTTAGTAATTTGATTAGAGTGCAATCTTCGTATACAAGATTATATCCGGGTAATCCTGCTGCATTTCCCGGTAAACCATCCTCAGAAGCTCATTATATTTTAGAAATCGGACGATCCTGGCTTAAAATTAACATTAGTCATCTTTGGCAAGGGCCTCAAAAATATTTGGATAGTGGAGTGTCTCTACAAGCACTAAAAACCAGTTCAAATACCAATCTGAATCTGGTATTATCAAAACAACTATATTTCATCAAAACGAGTCTAAATTATACAGTTCGAAATGTATTTTCGAACAAGAATCCGATTATGACTTCTCAATCTGTTAACAGTTCAGATCCATTTAATTATTATGATCGACATCGAGAATTACTTACACTTAGTTTCAGTTATGATGGTAAGAAAAAATAGTACGATTATTTATTTAATTCTTCTGTGTTTAATAGGTTGTGACTGGCCATTTAATCCAAAGCCTTCAAGTACATTATTCACATTAAAAGCCACGATAAATGCTTCAAAGATTATCCTGAGTACGCCCGTATATCTTGACTGGGATGAATTATCAACCGAAAGATTTATGGACATTCGAATCGAACGAAAATCGGTAAGTGATACGGTTTGGAACAATGTGGCTGTAATACAAAACCCAATCACGGTTAGTTTTGTTGATTCGATTGATGACGATGAAAACCTCATCTATAGAGTTGGATATGAAGACTCTTCCATGAATGTTCGTTGGGCATATTGTGATTTATCCATTCCGGAAACCCATGTATTATCCGTGCCGGATGAGGTTGATTCATTGCAGGATGCATTTGATTCACCTACAATGGATGATGGTGACAGTATTCTTGTTCAACCCGGTAAATATATAGGTGGATTCACATTCTTAGGGAAATCAATACATATTATAGGTCAACCAATTCCCGGTTCAGCGACCCTAACCGGATACTTTAAAAACAGAGTTGTCAAGATGGACGCGGGAATTCTGGTTGATTTCACGCTTATGGATGGTATAACCCCCGATTCAACGGATGGAGGAGGAGCCTATTTAAGCGGTGATGCTACTCTGCGTAATTGTATCATTACAGAAAATAAGGCTACCCGGGTAGGGGCCGGGATATTATTAACGGAAGATTCAAAGATTGAGAACTGTATTATATTTAACAATTACGGGCAAAATCTGTTTATGGTCTCCGCAAGTGGTGAAATAATCAATTGTACGATTGATGGTAATAGTGTTTTTGTTGGGCCCTACTGTGACAGCCTGTTAATAAGAAATAATATCTTCACCTGTTCTATCTCCGCGTTTGCTCAGCACCAATACTATATTGAGGCTATTGATTCACTGGATTATAATCTTCTACAGACTTCAGAGATTGGTACACATACAATAACTGGTAATCCGGAATATATGGGTTCATCCAATTTTCATTTGTCTCCCTCTTCCCTCTGTATTCATGCCGGACACCCGAACTCAAAATACAATAACAAAGACGGGACTCGAAACACCTTGGGCGCTTACGGCGGCCCCTACGGAGAATAATTATTTAAACGGAAACAAGTGCCCTATAATATAACCGATCACAATTCCGGTCAGTAAAGCAATGGTGAGTGTGCGTGAATTAAGTACTTCCTTGCTGTATCCCTTTTTTATCGCCACAACAGATACGAAATAACCCAGCGCGTTTAAGAGCCAAAAGAAAGGGATTGTAAAGACTTTAATAATTAATGGGCCAATCCACGGGATCATTGCAATCAGTGCTCCCAAACCGCTGAAGACCTGGGTGAAGACCCCCAAGATCACAGTTGCCATCACCACAATTTTTTTATCAATACCAAATTCCAGCGCCACTACAATAGCGATAAAGATAGCGGCCAGGACGATTAAGTTCCGGCGATAATGATGCAGCGTCTCCTTTATGGGAACCGGTGTGTCGTCGCTGTGATCCCCGACAGGCTGACTTGTGCCTTGACGATCTTCCTTGGTTTTTTTATTGTTACCCATAGCTGTTTTACCATTCCATCAGAGGTTATATATTCATGAAAAAAGTCGGAATGAGCAAGAATTTTTTCTGATGTATCACTAGTTTCAAAATCAAGACGGTAATGATAGCAAGCCGGTTGACCGGGCTCATCAATAAGTGTATCGTTTCCGGCATAGATAAACCGGGCCCGGTAAATAGCTCCTTCGTGTTCCATCGGAAACCATTTTGTATCAATGTCTTCCGGTGTTCTTTTTTCAATCAGCGCCAATAAACTTAACACCGTGACCATTTCCGTTTCCCTGTGTAATACGGTTTTTTTATTATAAACAATTGTATGATTATCCGGGTACCACTTGGCCTGTAGCTTTTGTACAGCGGATCTCTGATGCGTCTCTTTCGATAGACCCAGGACGGTGAAAGTTGATGTATCATAGGTGACAGAATATTCATTCCGAAACGGAAAAAGCCAATCCAGCACCCCCGTTGAAACCGTATTAAAGATCAATGTCCCCGGCGTGGTCTGATCCATGGTTATGGTTCCGCATGGGATTCCCCAGAATTCCAACTGATAGTGTTCCTGACCGGTCGTCACCGAAACGAACACCAGTCCCACAATCCACATGACAAATAGTTTCATTTCCAACGTACCTTGCCAATCAATCCGTTTATTCCTGTGACCGGGATATAAATCGGCTGAAGGATAAACCAACCCATGAAGGTATTGAATGACACCGGAGTTTCAAACTGTTTCGATCCGCGATGAATAACCATCGTCTCAAATAGCAATTTCAATACAATGATAGTCAGCCACATAGAAAAATTCCAAAAGAGAAGACCAAGAAGAACGGATAGATTCGTAATAAAGGCTGATATAAGAAAAGTCAGGAATAATGGACGAGCATTCAAAAGATATCTCGTATTGGAAGCCCAACGGAAATGCTGAGTCAAAAACTGTTTGAACGTAGTTTTGGGAAGCGTAGCAACAAAACTATCCGGAGAACTGTTAAATCGGATCGGATATTGTTTGGAGATGGTTTGTACCAAATAAAAATCGTCACCGGACGGACGATCAGCTGCTCCGGAAAAACCACCAATCTCATTGAAAGTATCTTTTCGATAAGCCAGATTTTGTCCCGATCCGGACCAGGCCCAACCGAAGCTTGTGACTCCGGCATTAGCGGTCATGAGTGCCAAAAAGTCCAATTGCTGATAAGCTTCCAGATTTGAATCATGGGGTGTTTCCATTCGTGAAAAACCCACTACGATTCCCGGTGGATTGTCCCCGGATTGCAGCGTTGAAACCATGCTGCGCGCCCAACCCGGTTGCACTTGACAATCAGCATCCGTAGCCAGGATAATTTCCCCTTTGGCCCGGGCAATTCCTTCGCTAATTGCATGATTCTTGAACCCGGCCACATCCGTAGTGTTTTCTGTGATTCTGATTGACCGAAGAGCGGGATATCTTTTGGCGTATTCCGACAATATTGCTTCCGTTTTATCCGTGCTGCGATCATCCACGACAATGATTTCAAAAGCATCAATCGGATAGTCCTGAGCGATCAGGCCGTCTAAAAGTCGCGGAAGATTCTCCGCTTCATTTCTTGCAGCTACGACCACGGAAACCGGAGGTGTCTCATCAACAATTGGCGCCGGACGCAATCGGTTTAGCCCGATCAATATAATTATCGTGTAGAGGAAATAAAGGCCGCAAAAAACAAGTAGAACAGTGGTCATGTAAGATGCAAAAACATGGTAGCGATCAGGAAGTAAAGTGAGACACCTAAAATATCAATGCTGGTGGTGACAAAGGGACCGGTCGCAATCGCCGGATCCACATTTATTTTGCGGAGGAACAGCGGCATCATGGTTCCCATTAAAGTGGCGATAACCATGGTGATGCAAATACTCAACCCGACCGCAAGCCCCAATAGCGGAGGTGCATCGATATATCGGAAATGGGCAAAAATCCCCAGCATCAATCCGTAAGTCAATCCCAGAATCAGCCCAACACGAATCTCTTTAAAGATCACTTTCAGATCGCTTCCAAGATCTATCCGACCGGTGGCCATACCGCGTACAACAATCGATGATGACTGCGTACCAATGTTTCCGCCCATCCCGGCAATAATCGGCATGAAGGCTGCCAAAGCGATCACGCTGTTCAGGAGCCCGCCAAACGAACTAACGATAAAAGAAGCCACAATTCCACCTACCCAGGTGGCGAACAACCACGGAAAACGTAATTTGGATTCCTCCACAATGGGTTTGAGTAAAATTTCCCGATCTTTACCGGCACCGGCCATCTGCAAGAAGTCTTCCGTTGCTTCTTCTCTAATGACGTCCACAACGTCATCCACGGTCACAATTCCCAGTAGGCGATTCTCTTTATCTACAACCGGTACGGCCAAATAGTTATAACGTGAGACGACCCGGGCAACTTCTTCCTGATCGGTTTCCGGTCGTACGGAATGAACGTGTTTGATCATGACGTCCTTAAGCAGTGACTCCGCGGGAGTGGTTACCAGATCACGCAATGAGATGACACCAACCAGATGGGAATCGTCGTCAATGACGTATAAATAGAACACCATTTCAGCATCGCGCTGATCCTGAAGGGTCATGATCGCATCCTGGGCGTTGGTATCTTCATGGAGTGCAAATACATCTGTATACATCATGGCCCCGGCACTGTCTTCCGGGTAGGCCAGAAATTCCTGAACCTCTTCTACTTCTTCCAGTTTGAGCAGGTTCAAAATCGAGGACGTCATCTCCGGCTCCAGCAAACCCAGGACGTAAGCCCGGTCATTGGAATCCAGTTTGCGGATCATCTGAACGATCATTTCCGGTGTTTTATCTTTCAAAAGATTGACCAGAATGGATTCGTCCAACTCGGGAATAAAATCTTCCAGTTCGCCGTCTTCCACAATCATGTCGAAAAGCAGATTCTGTTCTTCTTCATTGAAATAACGGAACAACACAGCCAGGTCCGCCGGGTGCGTCTTTTGCAACAACTTGTGCAGATTGGGTTTGGCATGCCGCCGGATCAACCGGCGAAATGTGTCTCGAAGGATAGAGATTTCATGTTCAAACATTTCTTTTCTCATAGCGATGCCTCAAGTGTAGCATGAAACGCACGGAAACCTAAGTAGACCAGGATACCACTCCCGATCAGCCAGGGGAGGGCAACGTGATTATGCCACAGGTAATAATGTTCCAGAAATGAATCACTCACATTGTCAAATGCCAATGCGATGCCATTATTCACGCAATGCAGAATAAAACTCGGAATAATGGAGTCCGCCTGCCAGGCTAAATAACCTAACATAACGGCCAGAATATAAATTTGGATAATCCAATAGGGATTCAGATGTATAAACGCGAAAAACAGACTTGTAACCAATACTGCCCGGGTAATATCACCCCAGCCATCTTCAAGGGATTTTTGCAAAAATCCCCGAAAAAGCATTTCTTCACCAAGCGGGGCCAGGATAACCAGAGCCGAAATAAGCAACAATGCCGAAGTCCAGGAATCGAATGTTAAGGCTTCGTTCATTTTGGTCAGGTAATCCGGCAAAGGGACAATCATTGCTGCCAGGCGATCCAACTCGTCCATCAATATAACCAGCCCAACAGCCATGATAAAGACAGAGGCCATCGTTTGGAAGGACACTTTTCTCAGGCGAAGGGTGGAGCGGAGCGGAATATGAAATCGACGAAGATAAATCACAACAGGGATCACCATAAATCCCTGTCCGATCAGAATGGAGAAAAACGAAATATAAAGAGGACGTGTATTCGGAAACCAGCTATGGAATACGGGGGTAACGGCGGAACCCAGCCCGAAGGCAATAAGTACCGAAAGGATAACCATCCCGAAGGCGGTCCGGACTGTGATAGTCACGTTCATAAGGGTCGGATTCCTGTGTTCGTTTCATCCTGAAAAATTACGCCCTTACCGGGGAGAATAAAAAGGTCTTAACCCAACGCACATAATTCTAAAAAAATTGCAACCTTTCTTTGTTTTGCCATCCTTAAAACTATTGTAAAACAAAATCACGCTTCTCCAAATGACTGTCAACCTGATCCCGCTTTTAATCGGGACAAGGATCTCAAAAGGAGCGCTACAAAATAAATTAATGTTGGAGATTCTTCTCCCGTCATGGCTGATTGCCAAGCCGGGATCAGAATGACACCTTTTTTGTTAAAATGAATATTAACCGGGGTAGGATGCAATCCGGCATCCGCCGGATGGCATCCTTAAAACATGAATATGGAGAGAATAGCCTTGCCTAATCAACCCAAGAACGATGCTTTAAAGATGCCATCCTTAAAACTACAGTTAAAACCTTTGCGGAAGTTTCAAACTTCCGTAAAGATAAAACTATTTTGATACGATTATAT
>CAZJWP010000019.1:0-27257 GCA_964549745.1 uncultured bacterium
ACCACCATTTCCAGGTGCCTCAGCGCCATTTTTGCTTTTTCCTGCGGATCCGGAATGGGCGGGACGGGTTTTCCTTCCAATCCGGCATTAATCTGTCCAAATATCCACGGATTTCCCAGCGCTGCCCGCCCGATCATAATGGCATCACAATTCGTGGTATCGAACATTCGGAGGGCATCGTCGGCATCGTGAATATCGCCATTGCCGATCACCGGGATGCTCACCGCTGACTTGAGTGCTTTGATCAGGGACCAATTCGCTTCACCGGAATAATCCTGCACGGTCGTCCGAGGGTGAAGCGTAATCGCCTGCACACCGGCTGCTTCCAGTCGGGGTCCGGCTTCCGGGATAATAATCGTATTTTGGCTCCAACCGGAGCGCATTTTCACCGTCACAGGTGTAGATTTGCAGGCTTCTACAACGGCAACGGTGATATCGTCCATGAGGCAAAGGTCTTTCAATGCGGCCGACCCGGCGCCTCGTTTGGTAACCTTTGGAACCGGACACCCGTAATTAATGTCCACAATATCGGGGGCGAATCGATCGACCACAAACCGGGCAGCTTTGGCCATCACATCCGGATCATCTCCAAAGATTTGGATTCCGATGGGTCGTTCAAATTCCGTGAATTCAATCATCTCCAGTGTGCGCTGGTTCTCCCGTATAATTCCGTGGGCGGACACAAATTCGGAGTACACGGCTCCGGCGCCTTGTTCTTTGCATAAAGTCCGGAACGGTTGATCCGTTACCCCGGCCATTGGCGCCAAAAGGACAGGCGTATTGATGACAAGCGATCCAATTGTAAGGGGAGACAAGGCCAATCTATAGCACCCAATCTTCTTCGAACATAAGATATCTGGCCTGGATCATTCCCTGGGAATGATAGGTTTTTTGTGCGCGTATATTGTCTTCGTCCACATACAGCCGGATTCCGCAGACAGAACCGTTTTCCTGTGCCAATTCCCGGATTTTCCGGTGCATGGCCGAATACACGCCATTTCGCCGAAATTCCGGTAATATGTAGACCGATTGGATCCACCAGAAATCCCGGTTTCGCCAATCGGACCATTCGGTGGTGATCATCAATTGCCCCGCCGGTTTTCCATCGACTTCGGCGATATAGTATTGCCCTTTGGTCGGATCTGCGAAAACGGTGTCCACGCCTTTCGTGACCGTTAATTCATCCAGCGTGCGGCTTTCCGTCTCTAATGCCATTTTTTGATTTCCTGCAATGATCAACTCGCGATCGGTTGGTTCCGCTAATCGTATGGTAATCATTCTGACCTTTTCATTTGAGGATTAAGAATCATGGTGTAAATTTGCCGGCTATTTCCAGAAATTAAAACAAGAATTCAAAGGAAGATCATCTCATGAGCAGAGTATGCGACGTGACCGGGAAAAAGCCCTTATTTGGAAACAATGTGAGTCACGCACACAATAAAAGCCGCCGTCGTTTTAACGTAAATTTGCAACGGAAGAAATTCTGGTTGCCCGGTGAAAACCGTTTTATCACCCTCAATGTGTCTACCAGAGGCATGCGGATCATCGATAAAAAAGGCATTCGTAAAGTGGTAAATGAAATGCGGGCCCAGGGGAAGAAAATTTAAACTACCTTTTTCATTGAATTAAAAAACCCTCCCGGTTTCGGGAGGGTTTTTTGTTTATAGGCTTCTGCCGGGGTTAATCCTGCAACCGTCTTAAATACGCGGGAATTTCAATCTCATTGGGATTGGCATACGGCGCAGAATCATCGAAGAAAAAACGACGTTTTTTCCTGGGCGCCGGTACGAATTCTTCCTCATGATCATTCTTTTTTACCGCCAGAGGTGTATTGAACCGTTCTGACAGCGTATCCATTTCCACACGGGATTCAGGCAGGAATTCCTCTTCCTCGGGTTCTTGTTCCACTTTCACAGTGTGCGGATTGAATCCGGTGGCAATCACAGTAATTCGGATTTCATCAGCTAGATTTTCGTCGATGACCGTACCGAAGATGATGTTCGCTTTCTTCCCTGCTTCCTCGTAAATAATCGCCGTGGCATCTTCAATTTCATGCAGGGTCAGTTCCTTATTTCCGGTAATGTTCACCAAGACACCCTGAGCGCCGTTGATTGAAGCATTATCCAGCAATGGACTGGAAATAGCCTGTTGTGCAGCCAGGACGGCCCGTTCTTCACCGGAAGCAATACCGGTTCCCATGACTGCGTCGCCCATATTCTTCATTACGGTTTCAACATCAGCAAAGTCCAGATTGATCATTCCGTGGACGTTAATCAGATCGGAAATTCCTTTCGCTGCCTGGAACAGAATCGAATCTGCCTGTTGGAAAGCATCAATGAAAGACGTTCCTTTGTCCACAATAGACAGCAGACGCTGGTTGGGAATAATAATCAGTGTGTCACAAAACTTCCGCATTTCTTCAATTCCGGATTGAGCGCGTAATAGCCGTTTGGGACCTTCGAATACAAAAGGCAGGGTCACAA
This sequence comes from uncultured bacterium, assembly GCA_964549745.1. Taxonomy (GTDB): domain Bacteria; phylum Fidelibacterota; class Marinisomatia; order Marinisomatales; family J089; genus J089. The sequence goes on from CAZJWP010000019.1 coordinate 2,484, forward strand.
TACCTACCGTTAGAATATCCATTTCTTTGGCTAATTTTGCGACAACAGGACTGGCACCTGTTCCGGTACCACCGCCCATTCCGGCTGTGATGAAGACCATATCCGCACCGCGAACTAATGCGCCTACCGCCTCGCTGTCTTCCTCAATCGCCTGGCGGCCTTTGTCCGATTTGGCTCCGGCTCCCAGACCTTTGGTCAATTCACGGCCGATCTGGATTTTATGCTTAGCGGCATTGCTATCCAGATCCTGTGCGTCAGTGTTTATAACAATAAAGTCCACCCCTGTCATGCCCTGCCCAATCATGCGATTAACGGCATTTCCTCCGGCGCCTCCTACACCGATGACTTTTAACTTGGCTTTTTGCTCGGCCAGATCATCAAATTCAAAATACATATGCGTGCTCCTTTCGACTTCAGGGTCGTGTTTTTTCAAAATAAATCTTTGAACCAGGAACCGATTTTCCCCGGTATCTCTTTGATGGCAAACGCCGGTTGCGTAGGTGGTGCGTAGTCTTCCTGGTTGACCATCCATTTCAGCAATCCCAACGCAGTGGCGTATTCAGGTTCGCTGGCGACGTCCAACACACCGCCAAACCCGGTGGGAACGCCAACACGGGCTTTCATGTTCAGAACATCCTTTGCCAGCGAAACAATATTTTTCAGATTGGAACCACCGCCCGTGAGAACCAGTCCATAGGTTAATTTTTCAGCAATGTCCGCCCGATTGATTTCCCGTCCGATCAAATGCATCAATTCTTCCATTCGGGCTTGAACATAACGGGAAAGTTCGTGTTCTGTAATCGAACGCTGCACGGAATCGGATTTTCCGGGAATTTCAAAGGACAGTTTGGGTGAGGCCATGGACGCCAGGGCGGAAGCGTATTTCAACTTGATTTCTTCGGCCTCCTTAATCCCGATTTGCAGCATAACAGCAATGTCATTGGTCACCAGGTCTGCACCATACGGAATGACGCCGGTATGACGCACACCGCCTTCGCTGTAAACGGTCACATCACAGGTTCCGGAACCGATGTCCACCAGTGCCACGCCAAGTTCTCTTTCATCGGGATCCAGGGTCGACAAGGAAGATGCCAATCCCTGGAAAACGATGCCGTCCACGCCGATGCCCAGATCTTCCACGCAACGGATAAGATTCGCAGCGGCCGAATGGGCGACGGTTACCAGATGCACCCGCGCCTCCAGGCGACGCCCGGACATGCCCAGCGGATTCTTAATACCACGGAGTGTGTCCAACACATATTCCTGGGGCAGAATGTGGAGAATGTCACGATCCACGGGAATATTGATCGCTTTGGCGAATTCGATGGCTTTGTTCACGTCATCCTTAACGATGCGCCGGTCTTCATTCTTCGAATTTTCGTGGGAACTGAGGGGAATAGCGCCCTGGGTGTTGATTCCGCGGATATGATCGCCGCTGATTCCAATGCAAACCTGTTCGGCTTTAACGCCGGCCATGGTTTCCGCATCGGCAATGGCTTTTTCGATTTCGTCGATGATATTGTCGCGGTTAATCAGGGTTCCGTTTTTCATTGCCGTGGACGGACAGGATCCAATACCCAGCAATTTGATCTGGTGCGATCCTTCATCCACTTGCGCAATGGCACAGCAAATCTTGGAAGTCCCGATGTCGAGTCCGGAGAGAATAGCGTTATCTTTACGAAAATTCATGCCCATTAAGAGGCCCAATCTTTAGCAATAATTTGTTTGTCGAATCGAAGGTCCAGAGATTTGAAAGAGGAGAGCGGCACCATCGCCGGCAGCGAATGTTTGAATTGACGCAAGACTTCCAGTTTATGCTTGTAATCGCCGGTTCCCATGTAAATTTCGGTGGGATGCTGAGTCAGAACCAGTTCCAGTTCATCCTGTTGGTTAAATCGCACTTCCGATAATTCGGAATACAGCGGCGGGAAAATATCCATCACTTCATCCACGATGGATACGGCGTCCAGAACCTTAATCGATAAGCTCTGTTGCCCAACAGGGTACAATTCACTGGCCGGATTGAAATTGGACAGCATGGGCATGTGTGTAATCATTTCAGGATGATTTACGGGTAAAACCACGCCGTCTTTGTCCACCAATCTGATCGGATCGATATTCAAGGCCGCGATGGGTTTTCGCTCCAGGATTTCCATTTGTACCACGTCCGGGAAGAAGCGGCTCAGACGTACACCTTTGATGTACGGATTCGATTCCAGTGACTTGACGGCGCCTTCCATGTCCAGTGCCAATAATGAAGAATCTTCTTCGGTCAACAGGTAATCCCGATAGGTTTCTTCGTTATTCAATTGTGCACCCAAAACCCAAATATCTTTGACTTCCAATCGGTGTGTGAAACCGGCCCAGGCCAGAGCAAGCGGGATGGCAATGACCAACAACAAAGTAAATACCAATCCGGTGGTTACACTGGGTTGGATCCGTCCATTTTTTTGTTGTCGTTTTGCCATTAGTCTTTCGTTTCGGGAAGTTGATCATAGTAAGCCTGGCTGAAGCGCCAGATCGTTCCGGCTCCCAGGGTGATGACCATGTCGCCCGGTTCAACGACTTCATTCAGCGTTGGGATAATTTTTTCCATGTCCGGTTCGTAGATTACATGGCGATGGCCCAATTCACGAGCTGCATCGACAACTAATTTTCCGGTAATCCCTTCAATGGGATCTTCCCGGGCCGGGTAGACATCGGTGACGACGACCACATCGGTGGACAGAAAATTCCGTGCAAAATCACGATAGAAATCGCGGGTGCGTGTAAATAAATGAGGTTGGAATACAGCCACAATCCGTCGGTCCCAACCGGTTTTTGCCGCTTTTAAAGTCGCTTTCACTTCAGACGGATGATGGGCATAATCATCCACAACCATAATGTCATTCCGGATACCTTTGATGTCAAACCGGCGGCGGACACCCTGGTAAGAAAACAGCCCGCGAGCGATGGTGGCAAAATCCAATTCCATTTCCAGACCAATGGCCACGGCCGCCAACGCATTGCTTACATTGTGAACTCCGGGAACGTTGATATCCATTCGTCCCAGTGTTTGGCCTTTATGAATGACAGTGAAAGACGTCCGTGATTCCACGAAATGGACATCCTCGGCCTGTAGGTCCGCCTGATTGGAAAATCCATACGTCACGACCGGGCGTTTAATCCTGGAAATGATTTCCTGAACACCGGGAGAGTCCATGCACACGATGACAGAACCATAAAAGGGAACAGAGTTACAAAACTGGCTGAATGCGCCCTGGAGATCTTTCAAATCCTCATAACAATCAGTGTGCTCCAACTCGATATTGGTTACCACCGCCAAAGTCGGACGGAGCATTAAAAAACTGCGGTCATATTCGTCCGCTTCCACCACAATTAAATCTCCGGACCCCAACTGGGTGTTGGATTTCAAAGTGTGTACCAACCCGCCAACGACCAAAGTTGGATCCATCCCTGCTTCGGTTAGCAAGGCGCCGATCATGGACGATGTGGATGTCTTCCCGTGTGTTCCGCCTACAGCGATGGACGTTTCTTTGAGGGCAACCAATTCCCCCAGCATTTCTGCACGGCGGATAATCGGAACGTTTTTCTCCCTCGCAGCCTGCAATTCCGGATTGTTTTCGCGAACAGCGCTGGAATAAACCAACACGTCGGAGGCATCCAGGTTTTCGGCCTTATGGCCGACAAATATTTCTGCACCCAGTGATTCCAGACGATCGGTGATCTCCGATTTCTGCAGATCGGACCCGGTCACTTCAAAGCCTTGATTTATAAGCAATTCGGCAATACCGCTCATACCGATTCCGCCAATTCCCACAAAATGCACTTTTTTAACCGATCTAAACATCAGACGGCACACTCTTTCAATATATGGTTCACAATTTCTTTGGTCGCATCCGGCTTGCCAATAGACAGCGCTTTTTCGCCCATTTCCTTGAGGCGATTTGGATCTTTGATCAGGGTCATAATGGTTTCAAATACATATTCACCGGTCAGGTTGTATTCATCCAATAATTCAGCGGCGCCTATGTCAGCCAGCGTGAGGGCATTCCGGGTTTGATGATCACCGGCAGCTCCGGGAAAGGGAACCAGGATGCTGGGTTTGCCGCAAACGGTGATTTCCGCCAGGGCCAGAGCTCCGGAGCGACTCAGCACCAGATCGCTGACGGCGTAAGCATCGGCCATGTCTGTCAGGAAGGGAACAACCCGGACCATACGGGATTCATGGCGCACAAATTTGTTGTATTGGGTAGTGCCGGTCTGCCACAGTACCTGAATTCCTTTTTGCTGAAGAATGTCGGCAATGGAATTCATAAACCGGTTGAGCGGTGCCGATCCCTGAGATCCGCCAAACAGGAAAAGGACCGGTTTATCACCATCAAACTTGAAAAGTTTTAACCCTTTGTTCCGATCTCCGTCCCTGATACCTTTTCGTACGGGATTCCCGGTGACAAGCCTGTTTCCTCGGACACGGGATTCAGCATCTTCAAACCCCAGGCACACAAGTTTGGCACGGTCTGCAAACCAGCGGGTGGTAATTCCCGGCAGAGAGTTTTGTTCTTGTAAAACCAGGGGAATATTCCTTTTCAACGCAACGCGTATGGGAACGGCGCTGGCGTATCCACCGGTTCCAACCAAGAGTGTTGGATGGAACGATTTGAGCGCTTTTTTCACCTTTCTTTGTGAAATGGGTAACCGGAAGGGTAAAAGTAAATTTTTTCCAATCGCAGAAGGACGAAATCCCCGCTGAAAACCACGAATCGGTACCAGAGTAAAGGGGTGGGGCCGAAGCGGCAAAACTTCCGCTTCAATGCCAAAAGTAGTGCCAAAATAATGGAGCTGCGCTTCCGGACGCCGGCGCTTTAGCTCTTCGCCGATGGCGATAGCCGGGAACAGGTGTCCACCTGTTCCGCCTCCGGCGATGGCTATGCGCAACGCCTCAGCCACGAGTTGTCCTTCCCCAGCCATGACGGCTCACACGAGCCCGCCGGGATTGACTAATGTTTAACAAAATACCCATGCTTGCAAGTGTGATCACCGTTCCTGATCCACCGTAACTGATCAACGGCATGGGCAGTCCGGTAACGGGAATGATGTTTGTAACGACCGCTGCATTGATGAAGGCATACAAAACAAAAGCAAATGAAATTCCAATGCTCAGGAGAATGGCGAACGGATCGGTGGATCGTTTGGCGATAGAAATACCACGCTGGAAGACCACCAGAAAGGCTGTTAATAGAATGACCGTTCCGACCAAACCCAGCTCTTCTCCAATAATGGCCATAATAAAATCTGTGTGCGGTTCCGGTAAAAACAAGTTCTTCTCTACGCTGTTTCCCAATCCAACACCAAAAATTCCTCCATTGCTCAGACTGATCAGCGCCTGGGTTGCCTGATATTTCCCGGGTGTTAATACATCCGAATGCTGGAACCAGGATAAGACGCGTTGGAGACGGTAATGGCTGGTAAGCACCACCGGAATCGCCAAAGCTGCACCTGCCGTTGCAGGAAGGAGCAACCGGGAGAAGGGAACACCTCCGACAAAGAGTAGCATAAACCCAATAAAGCCCATCATGACGGCGGAACTGAAATCGGGTTGAATGACGATCAATCCCATCACCAGCACTAACACGACCAGGGCCGGAAGGACACCTTTGGTAAAATCAGAAAGTTTACGCTTGTTCTTATCGACGTATGCAGCCAAATAGATGACCAAAGCCAGTTTCGCCAAATCGGCGGTTTGCAGATGGAAATTTCCAAACACCAACCACCGTGCCGTTCCGCCCGCACCGTTAATCAAATGCAGTACTTTCGTCAGTGCCAGGAGAAAGATGACAAAAGCCATGCCCGGACCGGCCAGCGGTTTCAATCCTTTATAATCAAATTTCATAAAGAAGACCATGGCAGCCAGTCCCAGAGAAAGACGCAATAAATGTGCCTTTAGAAACACCATATCGGACTGATAAGACGATTGGGTGAGGGAAAGGATGGAACTGGCACTGTAAAGCATGATTGTTCCACCGACACAGAGGAACAGGATCGTACCCAATAACCATCGATCGCAATCGCCAATGAGTTTCCTGAACCACTCGCTCATGCCGCCTGCTCCAGTTCATTAACCCAATCCCGGAAACGGTCGCCCCGCTCTTCAAAATCGGTAAACTGATCGAAACTGGCACAGCCCGGGGACAGAAGTACAATATCGCCTGGGCTGGCCAGTTCGTGGCTCAACAAAACAGCGTCTTTGAGACCTAAAACCATACGAGGTCTAACCGCATCCCTGAGAGCTGTTTCGATGATATTCCGTGCTTTGCCGTACACAATGACGGCTTTCACAGAGTGGATAAAGGGAATAAGTTGGGTAAAATCGCCGCCTTTATCTTTGCCGCCCAAAATCAAAATGATCGGTTTTGAGAAAGAAGCCAGCGCTACCTTGACCGATTCTACATTGGTGGCCTTGGAATCATTGTAATATTCTACCTGGTCCACAGTTCGAATTTTTTCCAATCGATGAGGAATACTTCGAAACGAGCGCATCACTTCTGCAATATGTTTTTCCCGTATCCCGATGCATGAGGCACAGGTCGCCGCAGCAAGTAAATTCGATAAATTGTGATAGCCGGGAAGGGAGATATCTTTCACATCAACCAGCGGATTTCGTGGTTCCCCGGATAAAATCATGTTTTGATCAATTTCAAACCTTAATTCCGGCGACGGTGCCATGGAAAACGGTTCCAGCTTAAAATCGGAGTTCCCGAAAAAGGATTCCAGTTTCGGGTCGTCCTGGTTGTATATCACCGTGGTGCGGGAGTTGCAATATTTCACCATATCCAATTTGGCCCGATAGTAAACATCAATCGATGGGTATCGATCCAGATGATCGGGAGACAGATTCAGGAATAGGGCATAATCCGGAGCAAAGGTTTGGATGAATTCCATCTGGAAACTTGAAATTTCCAGCACGTAAATGCGCTTATTGTCCGGATGTCTCAAATCTTGCAAAACCAGCGACGAAAAGGAGACACCCACATTCCCGCCCAAAGCACCGTGAACGGACCGGGATTGGCACATGTTCTGCAAAATGTGCACGGTAGTGGTTTTACCGTTGGACCCGGTTACAGCCGCAATCGGATAATTTATATTTCTTGAAGCAAATTCAATCTCGCCGACAACCGGGACGCCCTTCGACTGGGCGGTTTTTACCACAGTCGCATAATTGGGGACGCCGGGAGAGAGAATCATCAAATCCTGTGCATATACTTTTTCGCTGTGTTGGCCCAACTCCCCGGTGATACCGATTTTTTTAAGTTCCTTCAAATTGGATGCCAGGTTAGGTGAATTCCCGGGATCGCTGATAAAAACATTGGCACCCAGGTATGCGGCCAATTCGGCGGCACCACGGCCGCTCTTTCCCAGTCCAATGACGGAAATACGTTGTCCGGATAGTGGTTTGTGGTTTGCCATTTAGCGAATCTTGAAGGTTGAAATAGAGAAAATCGCCAGTAGGATTCCCAAAATCCAAAAACGGATCACCACTTTGGTCTCGGCCCAGCCGGATAACTCAAAATGATGGTGGATCGGCGCCATCTTGAACAGGCGTTTTCCTTCGCCGGTCTTGTTTTTAGAATAGCGGAAATAGCCCAGTTGCAGGATCACCGAAATCGTTTCCCAGACGAAAACGCCGCCGATGATAAACAGGAGAAGTTCTTTTTTGAGGAGAATGGCCAGACTTCCTAGCGCCGCACCGGCGGAGAGGGAACCTACGTCGCCCATAAAAATCTGGGCCGGTGGCGCGTTGTACCAGAGAAATCCCAAACACGCTCCGGCCATGGCTGATGCGAAAACGGTCAGTTCACCGGCACCGGGGAGATAGATGATATTCAAATAATCGGAGAAGTCCACACGGCCGGTAATATAGGCGATCACTCCGAAAACGCCGAACGTGATAGTCAGCAGTCCGGAAGCCAAACCGTCCAGACCATCGGTGATATTCACCGCATTGGACGAGCCGGTAATGACGATGATGATGGCCAGCGGATACAACCAGGCCAGGTTCCATAACGTATCCTTAAAAAACGGAACGGTTGTGGAACTCCAGGCATCTCCGTAGACGCCGGATTTGTAAATCCAAAATGTGATAATCAGCCCAAGCACAAATTGTCCGCCCAGTTTGTAGCGGGCAATGAGTCCCTTTTCATAATGACGGATATTTTTCAAATAATCGTCCAGAAAACCGATCAATCCCATCCAGACCGTGGCTAACAATACTACCTGAATAAAAAGATTGTCCAACCGGGCAAAGAGCAGGGTCGGGAGGAGAACTGCTCCGAGGATAAGTACTCCCCCCATAGTTGGCGTGCCCTTCTTGTGTTGATGCGACTCGGGCCCTTCGGACCGAATCGATTCACCAATTTGATACTTGATCATCCAGCGGATAATGGCCGGACCGATCAGAAAGCTTATGAGTAATGCCAGCATCGCTGCCGATGCGGCACGAAAAGTGATATACTGGAAAATATTGAATCCGGAAATGTGTTCGCGCAGTGGAAAGAGAAGATGATAGAGCATCAGGCAGTCTCCAATCCCTGGATAATAGTTTCCATAGCCATGCCACGGGATCCTTTCACCAACAACGTGTCTCCGGGCTTACAAAATTGCAGGAGTTTATCGGTGAGTTGTTCTTTGGTCTGAAAATGGAAGGAAGGAATTTTTGCAGAAGCTACTTCTGTTGTTTGGGCGGATAACTCACCGACGGTGAAAACCGTATCCGGAAGCGTCTCCAGGCAAGCCTGGCCTACTTGTGCATGTGCTTCTACGGCTGATTCTCCCAATTCAAACATGTCACCAAAAATAAAAATCTTACGGCCCCGGCTGGTAAAACGGGCGAGGAAATCCAGGGCCGTACGCGTGCTCTCCAAATTTGCATTGTATGTGTCGTCAATAATGGTCATCCCGTGGATCTTACGCACCTCACTCCGACCGGAAATGGGTTTAAAATGGATAGTGCTCTCCTGGATCACGGGCCAGCCAATGCCAAGCGTGATGGCAATGGAAGCAGCGGCCAGGACGTTCTTTTGCAAAGCGGGATTCGGATTGGGAAGTGGAATCCGGTGTTCATTGATCGACATCTCAGGTTTTGTGTCATCTTTCCCGGCTGATCCGCAAAAATCGGCGGGAATATCAAATCCAAACGTTTTTGTCCCCGTGGAAAGGGACAAGGTTGCGCAATTCGGATCGGAAAGATTCAGGAAGGCAGTTTTCAGTCTTTTGTACGTCAACAGCTTCGCCTTTTCATCCAAAACACCTTTCACCGATCCAAACCCCTCCAGATGGGCCGGAGCCACGTTGGTAATAAGGCCGTGGGTCGGTTCCGCTATATTTGCCAGAAATTCGATGTCACCGGGTTGGCTTGCACCCATTTCCAGGATGGACACGGTATGTTCCCGGGTCAATGTCAGGAGTGTGAGGGGAAGGCCGATAGAGGTATTGAAATTGCCCGTTGTGGCATGAGGCTTTCCGTTTTTTGCGCAATAATGCTTTAATAATTCTTTCGTCGTTGTTTTACCATTGGAACCGGTGATACCGACGACAGGGATGGAAAATTTCTTTCGCCATTGATGGGCCACCCTGCCCATCGCACCCGTTACCGATGATACTTTGATTTGCTGGCCTTTTGCGTCCGTTTCAACTGTTTGGGTGACCAGGGCCGCCACTGCACCGGCTTTGAATGAAGATTCGACAAATTGGTGACCGTCTACTTTTTCGCCGGGAAGCGCTAAAAAGAGGTCACCCTGTTCGATTTCCCGGTTGTCGGTGGCAATCCCGAAAGGCATAATATCCAGATGAATATTGAGCGTCTTTTCCAGTAACAACGCGAATTCCTGAGGCTGAGGCAGTTTAATTCGCATTGCAATATTCCATAATAATATCCAGATCGGAATAAGGAACTTTGGCGCCTTCAATGTCCTGATAATTTTCCCGGCCTTTGCCCAAGACTACAACAGTATCCGGTTCGGCAAGATCGGACAGCGCTTTTCGCAGCGCATTGCCGCGATCTTCGAATACGGTGTAATTCCCGGTTTGGAATCCAGCCTTTACATCGGCAACAATTTGATCCTGTGGTTCAAAGCGCGGGTTGTCCGGTGTCAGGAAGCAGCGGTTGCCATATTTTTCCGCAATGGCTGCCATTTGGGGGCGCTTGGTGCGATCGCGATTTCCGCCAGCTCCAAAAACAACAGTCATTTTTGCTTCCGGTTGCACCAGACCGCGAATGGTGCTTAAAACTTTTTCGTATGCGTCAGGTGTGTGGGCGTAATCCACAAATACCGTCCCACCTGATTGGGTATGATAGGTTTCCATACGGCCCTCAACCACTTGTACCGCCTCAATACCTTTTTCAATAAAAGATGCATCAATACCCAGGGCATGTGCACTTCCCACCGCCGCTAAAATATTTTCCAGGTTGAAGCCGCCGGTGAGCGAACTCTTAATCGTGTATGTACGATCTCCGGCACGGATTTGTCCGGTTATACCTTTGACAGTCATGGAATAGTCGGAATAAGTAATCTCCGATTCCTGTGAAAGACCGGTAGTCAGCACCGGACCGGTGCATTCCGGGATCAATTTTTGGCCGTAAGGATCATCCCGGTTTACAATAGCAGTAGATTGAATCGGCAGGGTCTTGAATAAACGCGCTTTGGTGACGAAATAATCTTCCATGGAACCGTGATAATCCAAATGCTCCGGACTCAGATTGGTGAATACAGCTACATTGTATTGCACATCGGCCACACGATATTGGGACAGGGCGTGGGAGGATACTTCCATGGCAATGTGTGTAAATCCGTCACTTAAAAGTGAATACAATATGGATTGCAGAGAAACGGCATCGGGAGTGGTGAGTGACTTGTTTCGGTCGTAACCGTCGGCGATGAGTCCCAACGTCCCTAATTGAGCTGTTTTATATCCGGCCGTTTTCAGGATCGACGTTACCAGGCTAGCCGTGGTTGTTTTTCCATTTGTTCCGGTGATGCCCACCAGGGTCAGCTTTTTTGACGGGGAATCGTAGAACCGGTCGGCGATGTAGGAGGCGGCCCGACGATCATTAGCCACATGGATGACCGGTACGTTGTCTTTTGAGAGTGATCGATCGCCGGTGAGAATCGCAGCGGCGCCCCGTGAAATGGCATCATCGACGTATTGATTGCCATCCGCATCGTGGCCTTTGATGGCCACGAACAGGAAACCCGGCTCAACTTGTTTGGAATGGGAGGTGACTCCGGAAATGGTCAGATCGACCGGAATTCGGGAGGATGTCCCAAGACCCTCAATTAAATCAGAAAGCGCTTTTCTCATTGTAAACCTAATTTGCATTGGGTCTTTAACGGGACGGATTTACCAGGTTGGGGAGATTGCCAGACAACCACCCCGGAGCCACTTAGCTTGCACGTCAAACCTGCCATTTGCAGAGTAATCATCGCTTTGCGCAAGCTCATACCCCTTACCTCGGGTACAAGGGTGTAATTTTGATCGGAAACCGCCTGGGTGGACAGCAACACCGGTTTGGTACTGATGGGCTGACTCACGGGAACGGCAGAAGCCCACTGTCCGGGCCTGATTTCTTCATTTTCCTGTTTCTCCGGTTTTTCAGAATCGTGTTTTGGCGGGAGAATCGAATCATCCATACTGATGATTCTTTCCATCACACGGCGAAAAGCCACGGCCGCTGACACACCACCCCAATGCATTCCGTAACGAGGTTCATTAATGGCGATAATGGTGAGGAGCTGTGGATTGTCCGCTGGAAGAAAACCGGCGAAATCGGAGACGAATTTGTTTCGGGAGTAACTCCCGTCGATAAATTTTTGTGCGGTACCGGTTTTCCCCGCTACATCCCAGCCGTCAATGGTTGCTTCTACACCGGTTCCAGATTCAACCACTCGTTTGAGGATATCCCGGACCTCTGCCATAACTTCTTTGTTTGCAATCTTTCGGATCACCTTCACACCGTTATCCTGCTCTACCGTGCCGTCCGGTCTCTCCACCCGTCGAACCAGGACAGGTTCCAGCAGGTAACCACCATTCGCAATCGCGGAATAGGCCATACCCAGTTGCAACAAGGTGACCGCTACTTCCTGGCCCATGCACACTTCCGCAAGCGATACTTTGCTCCAGTCGCTGATTTTTCGGAGAACACCGCGACTTTCGCCGGGAAAATTGATCTGTGTTGTGGCGCCGAAGCCGAAATCACGGGCGTAACGGTACAATCGCTGCTCACCCAAAGTTTCGGCAATTTTAATTGTCCCCACGTTACTGGAGTTCATGATAATCTGGGGAACGGTGAGCAAACCGTACCCTTCGTGATCGGTAATTGAAATATTGTCCACACGATAAGAACCGAATTCGCAATTGAATTCGGTGTTCAAGTCTACGGTATTCTGATCAAGGGCAGCCGTAAGCGTGACTACTTTAAAGGTAGATCCCGGTTCAAACTGATCGGTCACGGGGCGCAATTTTTGGTTCTCCACCTCGGACGCCAACGCATCGTTGGGATCAAAATCGGGAACGGAAGCCATGGCCAGGATAAATCCGGTTTGAGGATCGATGATCAAACCCATACCGTTTTTCGCATCGACTTCCTTTACACGACGGTTCAGTTCCTCCTGGAGAATGGATTGATAATCCACATCAATAGTCAGATACAGGTTTGAACCGGGAACCGCCGGTTTCATCGGCGTGGACATGGATTGTCGCAATTGGCCCCAGCCATTTCGTTCCAGCACTTCCCAACCGGATTCGCCCTGCAGGAAGTTGTTGAAGCGTTTTTCCAATCCGGTGACACCCAGATTATCGATATCGGTGAAACCCAAAAGTTGCGCGGCAATATTTCCATGTGGATAAACGCGTTGCGTCGCTTTTTCCAGGATGATACCGTATGGCTTGTCATTCGCCAGGGTGCGATAGCTGTCTGTGTCCAGTTCGCGGTCTATATATATAAATTGACGGTCGGAAGAGAGTTCTTGAGCCAGATCGGCCTGATCCTCATGAGTCATTCCGGCAATACGCTTGGCCATTTGTACCGGATCGTCAATCAGAGAAGGATCCGCCGCCAGGGCATACTTGGAACGATTGGAAGTGAGGGGAATTCCTTTGCGATCGAAGATGGTTCCCCGCACCGGCCGTATAATCTGACGTTTTTGACTTTGCTGGAGTCCGATTTTCCGGTATTCACGTCCATCGAAGATCTGGAAGCTGAACAATCGGACAATCAGTCCTGTCCAAACCACAACAACACCAATGGACACCCATCGAATCCGGCCTTTATATTTTTTGTAGACTTTATTCACGAATATCCGAATCCAGGTATACAATAATCGATTCGGGATGAACCGTAACCATGTCCAGATTCTGTCTGGCTTTCAAGGCGATCACGTCCGGCCGGGACAAATAATCAACGCGGTTTTCCAGCGTGGACACATCCGATTGCAGTTCCTTCAGCGTCGTTTTCTGGATTCCCAACGCCACCACCGACTCGTCGATGGATGTGTAGATCATTAAATAAGCGATCAATGCAACGATGAGTCCGGCGGACGAAAGGTAAAAGAGAAAGGTGCGGAAAATTTCCTTCCGCTGATTTCGTTTTTTCAGGGAGGAACGTCGGGCCATCAACGCATCCTTTCGGCCGCCCGCAATTTGGCACTGCGAGACCGGGGATTGGAATCGATCTCCTGTACAGTAGCTGTGAGCGGTTTTTTGGTGAGGATTTGCAACATGCCTTCGTGAGAAAGGGCACGAAAGCGCTGTTTGACGCGACGGTCTTCAAGGGAATGATACGCCAGGACGACGATTCGTCCGCCGGGCTTCAGGAAATCTGTAAAGAAAGTAAGGAAACGGTCCAGATGATCCAGTTCCTGATTCACAGCGATTCGGAGGGCTTGAAAAACTCTGGCGAAGGATTTGTGCCTAAAAGCAGGAGGGGTGCTTTTGCGAATGGCTTCCTTCAAGTCCTGAACCGTTTCCATAACGGTGGCTCTTTTGAGCTGACGGGCGATAGCTGCGGAACGTCGTTCTTCCCCATAAGTGAACAACCAATTCCGAAGGGTGCGTTCATCCGATTTGCGAATTAATTCGCTGGCCGGTTTGCCGATAGAGGTGTCAAAACGCATGTCGAGCCGCCCATCTTTTTGAAATGAAAATCCCCGTTCCCGGTGCTCCAGTTGGAAAGAGGAAAGTCCCAAATCCAACAGAACACCATCCACATTTGGAATCCCCCGGTTCGCCAGAACCTGAGGAATTGTATCATACGAACCGTGTTCGAACGAAACGTTGGGGAACGCTTTTAGATTGTCTTTGCAACACCGAAGTGTTTCCGCATCCCGGTCAAAGCCAATCAACGTCCCCGACGATTCCAGAAGCGATGCAATCCGGCGGGCATGTCCTCCCAAGCCCACGGTTCCATCGATGATAATCTGCCCCGGAGACGGATCGAGAAACTCCAGTACCTCGGATACCATGACGGGAGTGTGTATCGATTCCTGTTCCTCCGATGCCATCAGATAATGATCGAATTAGCAAGATTATCATATTCCTGTGAATCCAGTTTCGGTGTATCCTTGGCGACCTTTTCCAGCCGCTTGGGATTCCAAATTTCAATTTTATTTACGACACCTATAATGGCGACCTCTTTATCCAGCCCGGCGTACTCTATTAAATCTGAGGTAAGCTGGATACGGCCCTGGCGGTCAAATACAACCGGTGTGGCCCAACGGGTCAGGGACCGGACGAAAGACCGGTTGGTGGGGGACAACGCGGATAATTCACGCAGGCGATTTTCAATGACTCGCCATTCGGTAATAGGATAAACCCAGATGTTGGGATCCTGTCCTTTAGTAATGACAAAGGTGTTATTATTGTCAGGGGAAAGGACTTTTCTGAATAATGCAGGGATATTGACGCGGCCTTTCGCGTCAATCGCATAAGTGTACTGTCCTGTGAAGGTATCGTGATTCATGTACTTCTAATATTAGGGAGAATTACCCACAACTCCCCACAAGTCTATTATTATAACCCACAGAAAATCAAGAGATATTTGAAAAAAATAAATAGTGTGTATCGTTTCTTTGAGGAAATAAAAAAGCCCTTTACTGAAAGGGCTCAAAATATTAAGGCTTAAAGAGGATAAATTTACTGAAACGGCGTATAGTACTGATACCGGATCACCGGTGGTGTACCAACAATTTCTACTCGCACCGGATCGTTCTGAGCCGTGAAATCTTTCAATGGATTACCGTTAAGAAATACGGAAACACCCTGACTGTGGTTTAATAGAAGCGAAAAGTCGGAGTTAAAGATAAATGACCGGGAATCGCCTCCGGGCATGGTGACCGTTTCGGATGCGCCGGTGTCTACCTTCACGGTGTAGGAGACAATCCGTTTCCCGCTGATCCGTAACGAAAAGGGCGGTTGGGCATTATGGGTAGTTTCCATGGAATTCAGCACCACGTAATCGGTGAGGAGTTCCTGATCGGTGACAACATGATCGGTGATGATATGCTGGCCGGATTGGGTCATGGCAGTGCCGTCACTTTCCAGCGTAATTCTTCGAATAATAAATAACGCAAAGACCCAAAAGATTACCAGTACAGCGGCTTTGAGGATGTTGGATCGTTTTAAAACAGGGGACTTGGGTTTGAAGGATTCGGAAAGTGTTCCTTCATCTTCGCCAATATCCTGAACTTCAGCTTGTTTGGCTTTTTTAGATTTGGCAATGTCACCGTTGATGTGGTGTTCCAGATCGCTGAGCGCCTGTGTTGCATCGCCGCCGATCTCGGTGACATAAGCGCGGAAAAATAAACGAATGTAGGTATGGGGAAGCAGGTCGAACTGACCGTTCTCAAAAGCTTCCAGGAAACGGATGTCGATCTTGGTCCGGTTCTGGATTTCCGCCAACGTAATGTTGGCGCCTTCCCGTATTTTTTTTAGTTCTTTGTAGAATGATGCCATAGCTGTCAAAATTAGGACACGAAATTACCGACGAAGGGAACGGGAGACAATCGAAAGAATGCGCGATTTGTTAAAACATTATTAATCGTGCGGTGAGGACGATTCGCGATTCGATCCTGCACATATTATTCTGTATCCGGTTTTATCCGGATTTCCAGCGGACGGGATGTATCCAGATGAATATCCCGTTGCGGGAAAGCGATCTCGATTTCCGATTCACGGAATTTGGCGTCAATATTAAACCGGATGTCACTCTCCACAACCAAAGGCCGGATTGATTCGGTGAGTTCCACCCAAAAATAAACAGTAAAAACCAAAGCACTGTCCCCAAAGTCTTCGAAAAGCACCATCGGTTCCGGTGTATGCTTTACATATGGATGCTCCTGTACCGCCTCAAGGATCTTGTCTCGCACCAATTCTGTGGGACTTCCATATGCCACGCCCACTTTCACTTCCCGACGGAGATCTTTGTCCATCAGTGACCAATTGATCACCGTATTTTCCAACAATTTACTGTTGGGGATCACCATCCGCACATTGCCGAAAGTTCGGATACGTGTGGACCGTCCACCGATAAACTCCACGATCCCGCGGCGGCCTTCAACCTCAACCACGTCGTCGATTTTTAGGGGGCGTTCGGTCATAAGGACCAGTCCGCTGAGGAAGTTGTTAATCAGGTTTTGACTCCCAAGACCAACACCAATCGCTACTGCGCCGCCAACCAGGGTAAATGCCGTGAGTGGAACGCCGATAATTGTGAGAACAAACAGGACAACCAATAAAACCAGGAAATACCGAATAATGACTTCAATGGACTTTTTAGTCGCAATATCCAGCCGCAGCCGCTTGAGAAAAATCTTCTGGAATTCATTGGCAAGGTACCGGGAAAATTTCATACCGGGATATAGAAGGATCAATCCCAGGATCACGTTGCCCAACTTCACGGTACTGTTCTTTACCGTAAAGAGGGTGAGATTCCAGATATGCCCAATGATGGTGACCGAAATGCCCATAATCCACAGCGTAATCACGGTCAGAATAAGAATCAGCAGGAATCCAATAAAATTGACCAACCAGGACCGGGTTTCGGAATCTTTGATAATGGAGAGCAACTTTGGAAGCCGCGAACCACTGAACCACTTGATTATACGGGAAAATGCAATAAACCAGGCAAGACCCAGTATGAGCCGACCCAGTGTAATGTCAAGTGTTTCGCTGGTAATGAGTGGATATTGCCAAACCGGAATAATCCATTTGGCCAGGAAAATTTCAAAACCGGAAGGCTGAGTCATTCGGTTATCCGTTGCTGCATAATGGAAAGATAAGAAATCAGCAGATTTATATAAAAAGAAAATGTTCCCGGGAGGGTAGAGCGGGAACATTTTCTAAAATGGGATTTAGACCTTGATTAGAATAGGTCCACATCCCCACTCGTTGTTCTGAGTTTTATATCGGGGCCGCCGTGATTGATGACAGCTTTAAGCCAATGTTTCCCGGAATCGACGGTTTCCGAAGGAAGTTTTACTGAAATATCTCCAGAAACGGTTCTAGCATCCAGGTTGACTCCGGCTTCATCCGCCAGATCGACTTCCATATCACCTGAGGTCGAAGTGAGGGACCATTCATCGGTTGGATAACCGGAAATGGACACGTCTCCGCTGGCGGTTACCGCATGTGCGATACCAATCAGGTGATACAGATCGATATCACCGGAGCCGGTGGAAGCGTCAACTTTTCCATCATTTGAAAAAGCAACGCGAATATCACCACTGCCGGTGCTTACAACGAATTCACCGCCGCAATCAGCGAATTTAATGTCACCACTACCGGTGGATATCAGCAATTTCCCAAATGTGGATTGGCCGGAAACATCACCACTGCCGGTCGAAACCGTTCCCCCATTCTTGAGTTCATTGAGGAGAATGTCCCCGCTACCAGTAGAAATGTCTAATGCAGGTTGAATACCTTTAACATCAATATCACCCGACCCTGTGGAGATTTCCAGTGATGTTCCATTTGGGGTAGAAATAGTGTATTCAATCCGGACATAATGTCCAAGATCACGATCTATTTTATCAATAGTCAATGTGGAATTATTGAAATTGAGAGGTGGATTCTTTAAAAGTTCATCAATGACTTTCTGGTCGACACCTGAGAAAAGATGAGCCGGTTTTTTAATCACTTTTCCGGTGACCGTAATAAGGTTGTCTTCGGTTCCGGTGATGTGGATATCTCCTGAACGATTAGTCAATTCAATCGTCGGTTTTGAACCGGATTTGTATTCCTGATGAAATTTTCCGACAACCTCCTGACCGCATAGGAAGGGGTAAATCAATGCGGTGGATACCAGCGCTATTTTACTCAGTGTGAAAATTTTCATGGTTTGACTCCCTGTTAAAAAGATGAATTTCAGACACAATTGATTTAAATAAGTTGTCTAATAAAATAAAAAAGCCGCATTTAATAGCGGCTTTAAACTTAGAGTACCTTGTCCAGGTCCGGTGCGATATATCGCTGCAGATCCATCTGCTCCTTCTTATTAATCACCCGTTCAGCCAGATGAGCCAAATCTTCCGCACCCAGCATTTCCCGGATGTCCTCCCGGATCACTTTCCATTTATGATGCAGGGGACAGGGAACGCTGTCGGAACAATAATCAAGTCCAATGACACATTGTTCCTGTTCCGGTGGCGGACCATCAACGGCGTAAACAATTTGATTCAAATATATCTCTGTAGCAGGACGAGCCAACCGAACACCGCCGTTTCGTCCGCGTATGGCTTGCAATAAGCGATGTTTGACCAGGGTCTGAGAAATTTTAGCTAAAAATTGTTGGGGTATATTATATGCGGTGGCAATCTGACTAATCATGATTGGATCTTTGGAATCCTTCTCGGCCAGATAGATCATGGCTTGTATTGCGTATTCTGCTGATTTAGAGTACAACATAATCAGACATTGAAGTCTTCTTAAAAATAACGAGAGATAATTTCATGAGTCAAGGTGGAGTTTCAGTTAATAGTGAATAGTTTGATATAAAAAAGTCCACTCAACACAGGCAATCCCAGATGGCCAGGGCAAAGGCAGGAGCACCTGGTTAATCTGCAGAAAAATAATGGCGACTATGACTTTCTGATCATCCAAAAGCGGACCCACCGTATTGACTTTCCGGTTTTGTAGGCAACCAAAAGGAGTGAGGCAGGAAATTCAGAGTGGAACTTCCGGATGCGGACAGCAGTGTTGAGTGGAATTGTCAAGGATCAAAACGATCAATTGGAAATAAATATTTTTCCAATCGCGTCGAAGTTAGTTTAGCAAAAATGTGTTTCGCAAGAAAAAATAAGATAAGGGCATCCTATTTGATAGTGAGTTCAATATTCTGTGTTTAGTTTTGTTCCATAGAAGAGCTAAAGTCTCAACAATAATAATCTGCTCATAATTGATAAAATGGTCCTGTATTATAGCATCATT
The DNA here is from genome assembly GCA_964549745.1 of uncultured bacterium. Taxonomy (GTDB): domain Bacteria; phylum Fidelibacterota; class Marinisomatia; order Marinisomatales; family J089; genus J089. Next base: position 21,960 of record CAZJWP010000019.1, read on the forward strand.
GAATTGACAATTTTAATGTCAAAAATATTAATTGGAACATTTTAATATTTTTTCGTAATAAATAAACAATGATCAAGAAAATCACAGTTGTCTTCAACCTGGCATTCATCGTCAGCCTCAATCTGGCACCCTTGTTTGGACCGGATTCGTGCATGGAATCCTGCTGCAAGGATCAAAAAATGAATTGCTGCAACATGAATCATAAATCCACCTGTGATATGAATTTTACAGACTGTTCAGAAACACTGATTTTTCCTTTGGTCACAGCGCCAATCAATCAGGTTTCACCAACCGTTGAATTGGTTGAAGCGCCATTGCCTTTGACCATGACTTTGGATTTAACGGAAATGGACACGCAATTTACTCTGTATCATTATCTATTACCCGAACCACCGCCAACACACGCGCTTCCCTTACTGATATAAGTCCTTCTCCCTGACCGTGTACCGGGTCTGACTACAGGTACGTCCGGACGTGATTACCAATGGTGGTAATCCACATCCAATAGTAACATTAGACGGAGAAGAAAATTGAATTTAAAACAGAAAATTATCTGGATAATTTTCATCGGGCTGGGAGTTGTGAGTTTATATGCACAAACCGATTCCCAAAAAACGATCCTTAAAAAGCTGCTTTCCGTTAATCCGGAGGTACAAGCCTCCGACCTGAAGGTTAAAGCAAGCAATGAAACCATTAAGACCGCAGGGGTATTGCCCGATCCGAAACTGGAGTTAGCTACATCAATTTCTCCGGTGGAGACCCGAAACGGTCCGATAGAAAATCAACTCATGCTGGGACAAATGTTTCCATTGTGGGGGAAACTAAGTCGTCAGCAAAAATTGGCGGTTATTTCGCGTGATATGATCATTCAAAACAACCGTCAAACACGTTTGTCTGTTATTCAGCAGTTTGAAATCGCATTGGCCAATTACAATCGGATCACCCATTCCCTGAAAATTCTGGATCGATATGCGAAGGAATTGGAGTCCTTCCAGAAAATCGCACTGACCCAATATTCCACCGGTCAGGGTTTGACCCAACATCCGATTCTGAAATTGCAGATTGAGCAAACCCGCGTTCACACTAAAACCAACGATTTGAACAGCCAACTGGAAAGTGTCTGGCAATCCATTAACCGATTGTTTGCCGGGAATTTGGACAGTGCGGAAATGGCCTCCATTGAATGGCAAAATCTGACGGACTTGACCCTGACCAACTGGCTGGATCAGGCCAATGCAGGTAATCCGGCTCTGGCGTCTGCAAAACTCAGGACGGAGATGACAACAGTTAGCCGTGAATTGAGCCAGAAACAGAATCTTCCCGACCTAACGGCGGGACTGACATATTCTGTCATCGGTCCCACCGATTTACCCGGAAGTGTTTCACCCGGAAAAGACGCTATCGGCGTGAAGTTTGGTCTGAATCTTCCCGTCTGGTTCAAGCGCAACAAAGCCCGGGTGGAAGCGGCTAAAAAATCGGAACAATCAGCTGCTGTTCATTATCAGGACACACAAAATCGGGTAGATGAATCGATTCGATCCATCGTTGCCGATCTTCGGGAAACCCGGGAAACGGTTGCCCTCTATGAAAATCGGCTCATCCCGGAAGCGGAGCAAATGCAGGCATCGGCCTTTGCCGGATACAAAACCGGGAAAATCAGTTTCCTGGATTTATTAGATAGCGAACGTATGGTCGTCACTCTTCGACTGGATTACGAAAAAACGTTGGCCAAAGAAAAAATTGGAGAAGCGAATCTTCGAAAAGCTGCCGGGCAGCTGGAAGGTGAGAACTAAGATGTTAAAATTTTACTCAATCAAATTTATTTTGATCGGTTTGCTGACTTTTGCCGGACTGGTCACTGTATCCTGTAGTTCTGACAAAACAGAAACTGCACAAACAACCGAAGCGGATCATCAACTCTATACCTGCGGGATGCACCCGAATGTAATTCAGGAAGGCCCGGGAAACTGCCCCATCTGTGGAATGAAGTTGACACCTTTGAACGGTGGGAATGCTCAGGTATCCAATGAAACGTCAGCACCAAAAGGTGAAAAGAAAATCCTGTATTGGCGAGCGCCTATGGATCCGTCCTACATCAGTCCCAAACCGGGGAAATCCCCAATGGGAATGGATTTAATTCCTGTGTATGAAGGCGAGGAAGCCTTCGGCTCCACCGTGAAGATCAATCCGGTGACCGAACAGAATATGGGTGTCCGGACCGCTAAAGTGGAACGCCGCGATTTGTACAAATCAATCCGGACCGTAGCGCGGATTGCCACCGATGAGAGTCTGGTTTCGCATATTCATAGCAAAATCGCCGGTTGGGTGGAAAAGACCTATGTGTCTACCACTGGAGAAAAAGTCACTAAAGGTGAGAAACTGCTGGAAATATACAGTCCACAATTGGTGACGGCGCAGGATGAATACCTGGATGCGTACCACAACCTGAAGATGCTTCCGGAAAACAGCGATCCGGTTTTGAAGCAAAACTTGGAAAACGTGCTTCATTCCGCTCGTACACGATTGGAATATTTCGATATTTACGATGATCAGATTGCGACCCTGGAACAATCCGGGCAAGTGACGAAAACCATGGTCATTCGGTCACCGTACGAAGGATTTGTCATCGACAAACATGTACTGGACGGCATGGAAGTCAAACCTGGCATGCAGATGTATACCATCGCAAACCTGTCCACACTTTGGATACAGTCTGAGATTTATGAATCGGAACTTCCCTGGGTAAAAGAAGGACAAACCGTCACCATGACGTTACCGTATTTCCCGGGTGAGTCTTTTACAGGAAAAGTGGATTATATCTATCCTGTACTGGAAACCAAAAGCCGTACCATTACCGTCCGAATCGTGGTACCGAACAAAGACATGCGTCTGAAACCGGGAATGTACGCCAATGTGACGATTCAGGCTGAGCCGGTAAAACAGGTCGTGGCCGTACCTCAGGAAGCCGTTTTATTTTCCGGCGAACGAACGCTGGTTTTTGTCGATTTGGGCAACGGGCGATTTGCACCGCGAGATGTGACTGTGGGGATTGAAAGCGGCGACGATTATTACCAAATAAAAAAAGGATTGAAGCCGGGAGAAACCATTGTTCTGTCCGGCCAATTCCTGCTGGATTCCGAAAGCCGGTTGCAGGAAGGTATTGCCAAGATGCTGGCTAATCGTGAAGCCATCAAATCCGACGGTACGGAAGCGAAGGACGCAGACTCGTCCAAGACGATGGATCCCAATATGAAAATGGAGGAAGGTTCATCAAAGTCCAATTCGCAATCCATGAATTCCATGAAAAACTCCGATTCATCAGGAAAAATAGCCTATTACACCTGTCCTATGCCGGAGCATGCGTACATCCATTCCGATCACCCGGGAAATTGTCCGGATTGCGGAATGAAACTGGTTCCGGTTTATGCAAAAAACGGAAGTGACAAATAGGAGCGGATCATGATTGAAAAAATTATCGAATGGTCCATCAATAATCGCTTCCTGGTTATACTGGCGACCATCTTCATCATTCTGGGTGGATTCCTGGCAATGTCGAAAACACCGCTGGATGCGATCCCGGATCTGAGTGATGTTCAGGTCATCATTCAGACCAACTATCCCGGGCAGGCACCGCAGGTGGTGGAAGACCAGATCACCTACCCGCTCACCACCGCCATGTTGTCGGTTCCGTACGCCAAAGTCGTGCGCGGATACTCCTTCTTTGGTGTTTCATTTGTCTACATTATTTTTGAAGATGGCACGGATATGTACTGGGCCCGGTCCCGGGTTCTGGAATATCTGAACTTTGTGTCCGGGCGATTGCCCGAAGGTGTCACGCCGCAATTAGGTCCCGATGCCACCGGAGTCGGTTGGGTATACGAATACACGGTGGAATCGAATAATCACGATCTCCAGCAACTGCGGTCGATTCAGGATTATTACCTCCGGTACGAACTTATGTCGGTTCCCGGTGTGTCCGAAGTGGCCAGCATCGGCGGATTTGTCAAACAGTACCAGGTGGAAGTGGATCCCAACAAATTATTGGCTTACAACATTCCGCTGAATAAAGTAAAAATGGCCATCAAACGGAGTAATAACGACGTGGGAGGCCGCCTGATAGAAATGTCCGAGACCGAATACATGGTCCGGGGACTGGGTTACATCCATTCCCTGAAGGATATTGAATCGATACCGCTCGGCGTGGATAAAAATGGTACGCCGATCCTTCTGAAAAATATAGCGGATGTTCACTTGGGTCCCGAATTACGCCGCGGTCTGGCGGACCGCGATGGATTGGGTGAAACCGCGGGCGGGATCATCGTGATGCGCTACGGGGAAAATGCGCTTAAGACCATTGAAAAAGTAAAAGAGAAGCTGAACGATCTCAAAGCGGGTCTGCCGAAAGGTGTCACAATAAAACCGGCCTATGACCGGTCGTTGTTGATCGAACGGGCCATCGACAACCTGAAGCATAAACTGCTGGAAGAAAGTATCGTTGTGTCGCTGGTCTGTATCCTGTTTCTGCTTCATTTCCGCAGCGCCTTTGTGGCGATTTTCACGCTTCCGGTGGGAATTCTTATGGCGTTCATCGTCATGCGATACCAGGGTATCAATGCCAACATTATGTCGTTAGGAGGTATCGCAATTGCGATTGGAGCCATGGTGGACGCGGCGATCGTCATGATCGAGAACGCCCACAAGCACATCGAGCATCGAAAAGGGAAGGTGGAGCACTGGAAACTAATTTTGGATGCGTCCAAGGAAGTGGGTCCGGCGCTGTTTTATTCCCTGCTGATTATTACGGTTTCCTTCATGCCTGTGTTCACATTGCAGGCGCAGGAAGGCCGTTTATTCCGTCCGCTGGCATTCACCAAAACCTACTCCATGGCGGCTGCCGCCATCCTGGCGATTACCATCGTTCCGGTACTCATGGGCTATTTCATTCGTGGGAATATTTTGCCGGAGGAACGAAATCCCATTAACCGGTTCCTCATCAAAATCTACCGTCCTGTCATCCGGTTTGTACTTCACTACCGGAAAACAACGCTCCTGGCAGGTTTGGCCGCCCTGGCGATTTCGGTGTATCCCCTGGAACACATCGGATCGGAATTTATGCCGCCATTAAATGAAGGTGATTTGCTTTATATGCCCACCACGGATCCGGGAATTTCCATCACGAAAGCCCGGGAACTGCTCCAACAAACGGACCGGATCATCAAAACTTTTCCCGAAGTGGAGCGGGTATTCGGGAAAGTGGGCCGGGCTGCTACGGCGACCGATCCGGCTCCGCTCAGTATG
>CAZJWP010000020.1:0-17124 GCA_964549745.1 uncultured bacterium
GCCGGACAGACCGCACCTCCGGGACGGCGGATGGGTCACGCCGGAGCGATCGTTTCCGGTGGTGATGACACCGCTGAAGCAAAAATGCGTATCCTGAACGAATGTGGTATTGCCGTATGCGAATCGGTAGCGACCATTGGTGCGACGATGAAACAACAGTTGGAAAAGGCCAATTAGGAGATTTTATGACGAACAGGACGTTTGCAATCATTAAACCGGATGCGGTCCGGAATGGTCACCTGGGAAAAATCTTAGATCGGATCATTCAAGCGGATTTTAAGATTCTGGGTGCACGACTAACCCGTATGACCAGGACTCAGGCCGAGGGATTTTACGAAGTCCATCGCGGGAAACCATTTTTCCAAGAATTAACTGAATTCATGTCGTCCGGAACTTGCATGGTGTTGGCCTTGGAAAAAGAAAATGCCGTAGCCGCCTGGCGGGAAACCATTGGCGCGACCAATCCAGCCGATGCAGCAGAGGGTACCATTCGAAAAGATTTTGCCACCAGTTTAGGACAAAATGCAGTACACGGGTCCGATAGCGATAAAAATGCGGAGAAGGAAATTGCCTTTTTCTTCAGTGAATCAGATCTTATCGCTACACAATAATTCGTGTTATTTGCATTTGGTTTTTTCCTTTGTCAACCTAATATTCATAGGCTGACATCCAATTAAATAAACGGGACTTACCCATGCAAAAATACAAGTTCATCTTTCCGGTTATCGGTTTACTTATACTTTATTCCTGTGGTAAAAAAGCCACCGAAGCCGAAGTGGGTGCCCGTGTTCCCATTGCAGCGGAAGTTCCGGAGCCGAATCAATCCTACGATTACAAGTGGGATATTACAGAACAACCGGATGCCAGCCTGCTCCAAATCTCGAACCTGATGGTCCCCGATCACCCTGAACGAATTGTATTTGTCCCGGATGCTCCGGGTGACTATACCGTACAAGTTACCATCTCCCAATATGGTGATCAGGTTAGTGTTCAATCCTGGGATTATAAAGTGACCGGTGAACCGATTCCAATTTCCGAACTATCTTTGCCCGGTTCGGTAGATTCATCGGAGGATGAAGCATGGCTAAACGAAAAGGTCGAGGATTCATCGGCTGTACCTGAAATGGGAGCCGCCGTCACACCTCCACCTCCGGCTCCGATAAAGAAGGCACCACCCAAAAAACCGGCGCCCAAACGAGTTCGGAAACCGGCTCCTCCGCCACCCGGCTCCTCCATTCCTGCAGATAAAAGTCATTTCACAATTCAGGTCGCAGCAAAAAAACTGCGCTCCAATGCAGACGATATTGCGAGTCGCTTCCTGAATGAGGGACTGGATGTTTATGTACAGAAAGCATATATCAAAGAAACGGATGAAGTTTGGTACCGGATTCGACTGGGAAAATTTGATAATCTGGAGCAGGCGCATGAAGCGGCCAAACAATTTGCTGATAAATACAACATGACAACCTGGGTGGACTACGTTCGCCTGGATTCGAAATAATCAATACAGGAGACAATCATGGGACCCATGAAATTGTATTTTGATTTTCGCGATATTTTCAGAGCACCGCGTTTAGGACTGAGCGGTAAAAAGATTATGGTTTTCACGGTGGCAAACCTGATCGGTTGGGCCGTGTACTGGGTGTTGACTTACCTGGCGTTTTCTGTTTCCGGGTACAGTTTCAATGCCATTTGGGATGCATATGGTCTATATCCCTGCCTCTTCGGGCATACAGCGGCCTGGTACGGATGGACAATTTATTACATCGGTCTGTTATTCTGGTTCTTCAGCCTGAATTTTGCCTGTACATCGGTGGCCCGAATTACGTACAAGCAACTAAAGGGCGATGAATTCTTTTCATCCGGTGATGCCTGGAAATACTCTAAAAAACATTGGTACCCCATTGTTTTCACATCCATTTCGCTTATCGCAATTGTTGTATTTTTCCTGATCGGCGCAGTCATTTTCGCTCTGATTGGAAAAATACCTTACATCGGTGAATTTCTGTTTTCTCTGCCCTACTTACTATATTTCTTTGGCGCTGTCTTCACCGTTTACACAATCGTCGTTTTTGTGATTTCAATCCTATACACCCCAGCCATTGTTGGCGCCTATGAAGAAGACACGATGGGCGCGGTGTTCCAGAGTTATTCCATCACCTGGAGTCAACCCTGGCGAATCCTTGTTTACCATTCACTGCTATTACCTATTCTTGGTATTGGTGTTGCCGTATTACGTTTTTTCTGGATTGGTGGTTATTATCTGATCAATACCGTATTTGGTCAGTCATGGCTCATGGGTTCCAAATTGACACATGTTGTTGGCCGGGCAACGGATATCGTTCTTCCCTTCAGGAATATCTGTTGTAATACCGGATGCTGCAACGGACATATGATGCATCATCATATTCATAATGCAGGCGCGTCCTGTCTGATGCATCTTCCCAATGGAACCGTTTTAAGCGGCACGGAAAGTGTTTCAGCCGTAATCCTGGCAATCTTCCTTTTTGTGTTATTGGTTTCCATTTTCTCTTATGCATTGTCAACTTTTTCCGTTGGTGAAACCCTCATGTTTGTGATCTTCAAAAAGAAATCGGATGATGACAATCTTCTGGAACGGAAAGATGAAGACGAGTTGGAAGAAGAGGAAGAAAACGAAGATATGGATGAGTTTAAGAACGATGACGACGAAACAGAGGCCGAATCATCAGAAGAAACTGACAGTGAATCCGATTCAGATTCAGCATCCAATGATTCCGAAGAAGAGACGTCCAAAGACTAAATAAATCTTTAAAATAGTACCTGATTATACCTACAAGGTTATTTCTTGTAGCGGATAGTTAAAAACACTTAGCTTTCTTGGCTCAAATTGAAAATTTTTCGGTCAGAATTAGAACGGGGGCTTGACCACAGGCTTTTTGAAATTCCTGCAGAATTGCTGCAACTGAAAGATGTATCATTTGCCAAAAATCCTATTCCATGTTGGATATCATCCTTCCAACAACCGGATGGATTCAAGCTTTCCGTTGAATTGGACATCCATCTTCAACTGACTTGTGATCGGTGCCTGACAGAATTTGGCCAGGAATCAAGCGAGTTATTTGAATTAAGACTCACGGATATAGACATGATGGTAAATGAGGAAGAAACGGATATTTTGTTTTTTCCTGAATCACTGTTAGAGATCGATCTTACACCGGTACTTCGTGATTATATTGCGTTGGCCGTTCCATCGAAACGACTTTGCCGCGATAACTGCAAGGGACTCTGCCCGAATTGCGGGATCAATTTAAATATTGATTCCTGTACTTGTGATTCTCAAAGGGCGCCCTCACCCTTTGATCAATTGAAAAAACTTACTCAGGATTCCGAATAAGACTTAAGGAGCATTAATGGCTTTACCAAAAACCAGACAATCCAAGGCACGCGGTCGGAAACGCCGTACACATTATAAGGCGGCTTCCGTCAGCTTTACGACCTGCCCACAATGTGGTCAGACGAAAATGCCACATCGGGTTTGCCCGAATTGCGGGTATTATCGCGGCCGCCCGGTTATATCGGCTACGGAATAGATCACATTTAGTTTATGATATTGGCCCTGGACGCAATGGGGGGAGACAATGCTCCGGCTTCCGTCGTACAGGGCGCTTTCGATGCACTATCGGAGACGCCGGACGATTATTCCTTTATCCTGGTGGGTGATGAAGCCCGTATCCGGAAAGAAATAAACGGCAAACTCCCGGACCGTATTCAAATCCGGCCCACCACTGAAATTGTGGGAATGAATGACCGCGGTTCCACCATCCTGAAAACCAAACCTGATTCCTCTATTGTTCAGGGCATCACAATGGTCAAGGATAAAAAAGCAGATGGATTTATCAGTGCCGGGCACACCGGCGCAGTCATGACAGCCTCACTCTTCTTACTGGGACGAATCCAAGGCGTCAGACGACCAGCTTTGGGTGTGTATATCCCAACTCCGGTTGGAGGAAAAGTACTTTGTGATGTGGGCGCCAATCCGGATGTAAAGCCATTCCATCTTTTGCAATTCGCTCTTATGTCTATTGATTATATCACCCGAATTGAAGGTATAAATAATCCCAAAGTCGGTTTAATCAATATCGGTGAAGAGCCAACTAAAGGAAGTGAACTGTACAAAGAGACACATAAACTTTTGACGAAAGAATTGCCACAATTCATGGGCAACGTTGAGGGACGCCATTTGATGGATTGTGATGCTGATATCCTGATTTGCGACGGTTTTGTCGGTAACACGCTCCTCAAATTCGCCGAAGCCTGGATCACCATTCTTGGCAATGAAATTCGGAACCGGTCTATGCAGGGCCTTCGTACAAAAGTCGGCGCTTTAATGTTAAAACCGGTTTTCAAAGATTTACAAAAACAATACGACTATGAAGAACACGGGGGCACGCCCTTATTAGGGGTGAATGGCATTTCAATCGTAGCACATGGAAGTTCCGGTTCCAAATCGATTAAAAACTCAATCCGTGTTGCAAAGAAATGCCTGGATAATCAACTGATTGATCAAACCCGTCACAGCCTGGCTGACTATGAAGGAAATTAATTTGAAAGCAACGATTACCGCGACTGCACGCTATATACCCGAAAAAATAATGACCAATTTCGATTTAGAGAAGATGGTCGAAACATCCGATGAATGGATTCGTACCCGGACAGGAATAGAAACCCGGCATATTGCCACCGAGGGAGAAGCCTCTTCATCAATGGGTACCGAAGTCGCCAAACAACTACTGGAAAAATCCGGTTCAACCGCCGATGAGATTGAAGCTATTATCGTAGCCACGGTTACACCTGATATGATGTTCCCTTCTACCGCTGCATTGATCCAAAACAACATCAAAGCATCAAATGCGTGGGGTTTTGATTTATCCGGTGCATGTACGGGATTTTTATATGCTCTGGAATCCGGTACGCGACTGATTGAATCCGGGAAGTATAAAAAGGTTATTGTTATTGGTGTCGATACGATGACATCCATTCTAGACTATACGGATCGGAACACTTGTGTGTTATTCGGTGATGGCGCAGGTGGTGTATTACTGGAGCCGTCTACAGATGAGTCCGGTATTCTTGACAGCATTCTCCGAATTGACGGAAGCGGCGGCCCTTACCTGAATATGCCCGCCGGTGGTAGTCTCATGCCCGCCAGTCATGAAACGGTGGACAAGCGGTTGCATTACATTCAGCAGGATGGAAAGACAGTCTATAAATTTGCTGTTAAAGGCATGGCTGATATCAGCGCTGAAATTTTGGAAAAGAATGGCTATTCCGGATCGGATATCAAACTTTACATTCCACACCAGGCTAATAAACGGATTATTGACGCGGCAGCCAAACGTTGCGGCTTCAAGCCAGAGCAAGTCCTGATCAATATAAATAAATACGGAAATACAACTGCCGGGACCATTCCAATTGGAATAAGCGAATCGGTAGATGACGGTACACTGCTGGAAGGTGATTTGGTTTTGTTAGCGGCATTTGGCGCCGGGTTTTCCTGGGGAAGTACCTTGATTCGCTGGGGAGTCACCCAATGAAAACGGCGTTCCTGTTTCCCGGACAGGGTTCCCAGATTGTGGGAATGGGGTTTGACCTCTACGAAAATACCGCCATTGGAAAGTCTTTATTTGAACAAAGTAATGATATATTGGGCTATGACATCCAATCGATTATTTTCAAGGGTCCGGAGGAAACACTCAAACAAACTCGACACACTCAACCGGCGCTTTTCATCGTTAGTTCTATTCTTGTGCGATTAATTGCCGAAAAGGGAATAACTCCGGACGCGGTTGCCGGACACAGTTTGGGGGAGTATACAGCTCTTGCGACAGCCAATGTGTTTAATTTTGAAACGGCGCTCAATCTCGTTAAACTTCGTGCTGAAAGTATGGCTATGGCGGGACAAAATACTTCTGGCACAATGGCTGCAATTCTTGGACTTGCGGATAACGCGGTGGAGTCTGTCTGTCTGGCGGTCAGTACCGAAACAGATCCGGTTGTGGCTGCCAATTACAATTCACCGGGACAATGTGTGATTTCCGGCTCAATTTCTGCTGTCCGAAAAGCGATGGAAAAAGCCACATCCGAAGGCGCCAAACGTGCCGTTGAACTCAATGTGAGCGGTGCGTTTCATTCACCGTTAATGACTCCGGCCCGGGAACCCTTGGAAGCAAAACTCAATACCACAATTTTAAATGACGCACATATTCCCGTGTATTCAAATGTAAATGCAAAACCGGTGACCGATTCTGGACAAATTAAAGAAAATCTTTTAAATCAACTGGAATCCCCCGTCCGCTGGTCGCAATCCATTCAAGCCATGGCAAAGGATGGAATAGAACAATTTGTGGAAGTTGGACCAGGGCGTGTGCTTCAGGGATTGAATCGCCGGATCAACCGGGACTTAAAATCCACAGGCATTGACAACCTGGAAAAACTGGAGGCGTGGATTCATGGCTGATTTGACCGGAAAGGTGGCCATTGTTACCGGCGGATCACGCGGAATTGGCGTAGCTATTGCCACACAATTGGCGGAAGCCGGTGCAAAAGTCTATGCTGTGAGCCGGACGCTGGATGCTGTTTCCAGTGTTGCCAAATCTCTCACAGAAAAGGGTTTTTCTGCATTCGCAAAAGCCTGTGATGTTTCTGATTTGGATCAGGTTCAATCAGTTTTTAAAGAAATTTCCGATGAAGCCGGCTCAATTGATATCCTGGTTAATAATGCCGGCGTTACACGCGACACACTTTTATTGCGGATGTCCGAATCCGACTGGGATTTCGTCATGAATATCAATTTAAAAGGTGCATTCAACGGTATAAAAGGTGTTGTTCGGCCCATGATGAAAAAGCGATTTGGACGTATTATAAATATTTCGTCAGTAGTGGGTCTCACCGGAAATGCGGGGCAAATCAATTATGCCGCTTCCAAATCCGGTCTTTTAGGCTTAACCAAATCAGCCGCCAAAGAGCTGGCTTCTCGAAATATTACCGTGAATTGCATTGCGCCAGGATATATTGAGACCGATATGACCACATCGCTTGCCGATGATGTTAAAGAAAATTTGATTCAACAAATCCCGCTGGGCCGAATTGGTACCGGGGACGATGTAGCCTCCCTGATCCGGTTTTTAGCCGGAGATCAGGCCGGATATATCACCGGACAGACCTTCGCCGTTGATGGCGGGATGACCATGATTTAGTCAATGGAGGAATACTATGTCTACGTTCGATAAAGTCAAAGAAGTGATCATCGATAAACTGGGAGTCGAAGAAGGAAAAATCAACATGGAAGCGTCTTTTGTAGACGATCTGGGTGCTGATTCACTCGATACAGTTGAATTGATCATGGAATTGGAAGAAGAATTCGGAATTGAAATTCCGGATGAAGATGCCGAAAATATTACCACAGTTGGCGCTGCGGTGAATTATATCGAAGGTAAAAAAGACTAACAAAATGAAACACAAACGGATTGTTGTAACCGGATTGGGAGCTTTGGCTCCCAACGGGAATGGTGTACCGGCCTATTGGGAAGGTCTGAAAGCCGGGAAAAGCGGAATCGATGAAATCACCTATTTCAATTTGGACAATTTTTCTGCCCGAATTGCTGGTGAACTCAAAGGATTTAATGCCGAAGAGTTCCTGGAACCGTCACAACTCCGTAAGTTAGATCCTTTTACTATTTTCGGTTTGGTCACGGCGCAGGAAGCCTGGAATCAAAGCGGACTTGACCTTGAAAGCGAGGATCCCACTCGTTTTGGTGTTGCATTGGGAACAGGTGTCGGCGGGATCCAGACGTTGGAAAAGCAACACACAACTCTGATGGAGCGGTCAGCCCGACGGGTTTCCCCCCATTTTGTACCCATGATGATTGCCAATATTGCGGGAGCACAAATCTCCATTCGTCTCGGTCTGGAAGGACCGAATCAAACGGTGACAACGGCTTGCGCATCCGCTACGGATGCGATTGGGATAGCGTCGCGGCTCATTCAATATGGGGATGCGGATGTCATGCTGTGTGGTGGTTCCGAAGCCAGTATCACACCCCTGACTATTGCTGGTTTTGCCAACATGAAAGCCTTATCCAGGAGCAGCGAACATCCATCAGAAGTCAGTCGGCCCTTCGATAAAGACCGGGATGGTTTTGTTCTGGGTGAAGGTTCCGGAATACTTGTGTTAGAATCCCTGGATCATGCTGAAAAACGCGGCGCTAATATCCTGGCCGAATTGGTGGGTTACGGTGCCACCGATGATGCTTTCCACGTCACGCAGCCTTCCCGCTCCGGTCCGGCACGTGCCATGGCCAAAGCCCTGGAAGATGCGGAATTGAATACCAGTGATGTCGACTATATCAATGCACATGGGACATCCACACCGTTCAATGATAAAAATGAAACAGCCGCCATTAAAGAAGTATTTGGTGAGGATGCAAAACGTGTAAAAATCAGCTCCACCAAATCCATGACCGGACATTTACTTGGTGCCAGCGGCGGTATTGAGGCGGTTGCCTCAGTTTTAACGTTACAGAATCAAACGGCACCGCCAACGATCAATTATACCACTCCTGATCCGGAGTGCGATCTATACTACATCCCTAATCAGGCGGAATCATTTCCGATTCGTTATGCCATGTCCAATTCCTTTGGATTTGGCGGACACAATGCGGTTCTCCTGATGAAAACCTGGTCCTGATTGTTGGGTCTTTTCCGGAAAATATTCCAAAGACACCCCTCTCCTACTGATCCCTTCGGCCCGCTGCAGGTCCGAATTCACTACGCATTCAAATCTCCTGAATTATTGACCCAGGCGTTCACTCATCGTTCCATTCGCCCGGAAACCGATCAAAATTATGAGCGCTTGGAATTTCTGGGCGATGCGGTAATCGATACCGTGGTCAGTAAAGCTTTGATGAAGGAATTCCCTCTGGGTGATGAGGGATTGTTAACTCAAAAGCGTTCGGCGCTGGTTAAGAAGGAATTCCTGGCTAACATGGGGAATTTGTTACAGTTGTTGGATTATATCATCATCGAAAATTCGGTAAATATGTCGATTGAAAAGATCGCCGTCAAACAATTGGCTAATCTTTATGAATCGCTTCTCGGTGCACTCTATTTGGATGGTGGAATCAAGCCTTGTGAACGTTTGATATACGATACGATCTGGAGGCATCGTATAGAGGCATGGAAATCTTCGAATCATAAAGGTCATTTGATTGAGTATTGCCATTCATACTCCCTGGATTCACCCAGATTTGTTGTTGGAAAAGTGAGTGGTCCGGACCATCAACGTATATTTGAAATATTCGTAAAAATCGGAAAGCGTGAGTTTCGCCCCGGATTGGGCAGTGATAAAAAAACCGCGGAACAGTCCGCGGCTCAAATTGCGCTGGAGGAACTCCAGGATTCAGTTCGGGTATAAGTCGCGGATCCGATCCCTTATTTCTGCTGCCTTTTCATAATTTTCCTGACTCACCGCATCTTTTAATTTTTCTTCAAGAATCTCTAAAGGTACCGTGGTTGTTTCTGCCTGATCCTTCTTTTCCTCAACTTCGTCAGGTGCTTCCAACACACTGGCTTCGCTCATCACTTTCTCTGACACTATAATCGGTGCGCTTAGTCGGAGAGCAACTGCAATCGCATCGCTGGGGCGTGCGTCGATTTCGCGATTTTCTTTTGCGTGTCCCTGAATTTCCATCCGTGCATAAAAAACACCGTCCACAAGGTCTGTGATCCTCACTTCAGATAACTTGTAGTTGAAAGACTGAATGATATTTCCAATTAAATCGTGAGTCAATGGTCTTGGCGTTTCCATGTATTCCAATGCCAGCGCAATCGATTGAGCTTCGAAAGCGCCGATAATTACAGGCAGCAACCGTTCTCCTCCCACTTCCTTCAAAACCGCGGCATAACTGCGGGAAGGTGTGTGGAAAGAAATCCGGTCTACTTTAACGGCAATGTAGCTGTCTTTTTTCACAAAACCTGGCTTAACTCTCTTTTTAATTGATCAATTTTATGTACTGGCGTGGGATCAGTTCCATGCACCTTCGCACACCAGTAACTTACCCAGTCGCCAAAATGGATTAGATGAAGGAATCGGCTGAAATGATCCGGTCCGTTCACCTTTACCGTGTGCTGCATGGCCGGGTTTGAATTTATAATTTTTTGGGAAATTTGGTGCCGATATTTTACACGCTTGTGACCGGAGTCATCCACTAACCAGATGAGTGACAAATGTTTCATTAATTCCGGGTTGTTTTCCCATCCAACAATTTCATTATGATTCAATTCGGGAAGGAAATTGCAATAGGACAACATTTTGCTGTTTTCGGCCAATTGCCCTTTCCAGCGAACCGCCACCACTTCGGTACTTTCGGTTTCGCCATAGATCACCGGAATGGTTTGGGCGATCCGGTTTGCCAGTGCAAAGGTTGGATTATCATCGGTTTCCGATTGATATTGATCCCGCACTTTTTTCAGTAAATCAATTGTAAGGTGGAGATTTTCTGTTGGATCCTGATCGACCAGACCAATCTTTTGGGCTACAAACAACATGGGAACAAACGAAAATGCCAGAGCTGCGCGAGGTTGCAAACCTCCCGGAATCTTCACGCAATCCAGATTTTGTTCATTAAGCAGTTTCTCCAATTTTCCACCGGTTGTGATCCCCAAAATGGTGGCACTGCGATTTACCGCATTTTCAAATGCTGAGAGAGTTTCTTCCGTATTCCCGGAGTATGAGGAACAAATAACCAATGTAGATTCATTCACCCATGACGGTAATTGATAGTGGCGGCTTACAAAAAAAGGAACCTTCATTTTATCCGACATCAACGCACGAACCACATCGCCGCCAATGGCGGAACCGCCCATGCCGGCCACAACTACATTTTTTATTTGATCATAATTTCCATGCAAATTGATGGATTGACCAATAGATATAGCTTCCTGCATGTGTTCAGGAAAATCGTAAATAGATTTTTTCATTTCAGAGGGATCAAAATTCATTGTGTGCCCTATCGTTTTCGATTCAAAATGTAATCTGTGAATTTTTCCAGGTTCTGACGTTTATCCGCCGGAATAACCTGCAAACATTTCTTGGCTTTCAATCCAAAATCAATGGATTGGGTACGTGCCATTTCGTGAATTCCATGTTCGTTGAAAAACTGACGTAATTCCCGAAGAGTGGCTTTCATATCCATGGACCGTGCCATTTTATAAAATGCCGACCATTCACTTGGAATTTGTTCACGAGCAAGTATCGTGAGAACAGTTTGCTTACCGGCCATCACATCACTGCCCAGACTTTTCCCCATCTTTCCGGTATCGGAATAAATCTCAAGCAAATCATCCTGGATTTGAAATGTCTTTCCAAGATTAAGTCCGTATCCGCGTAAATGTTTACGAATTTCTCCGTCTTGTTCACCAAGGATGGCACCTAATTCCGCACAAAGTCCCAGTAACCAGCCGGTTTTTTTCTCAATCATGGTAAAATACTGATTCAGCGTGATATCCGTATTCTCCTCAAATTCTTTGTCGTAGGCTTGTCCTTCACAGACCATTAGTGTTGCCTGATTAAACGCCCGAACCGCCTCAAGCTGACCTCTCTGAAGTTTGGACATGCATAATTGACCGATTGCGTACAATCCGTCGCCGGCCAGAATAGCAGTGGATTCATCCCATTTAAAATGGACGGTAGGTTTCCCATGACGAATATTGTCCTGATCCATAATGTCATCGTGGACCAGTGTAAAGTTGTGCAGGAGTTCCACACCGAGACTCGCATTCAAAATATCATCCGGAGTTGCGCCAAACGCTTCTCCCGCCAGGTGAACGAGAATGGGCCGTAATCGTTTGCCATCACCTTCCAGAATGTATTTTACCGGAGCATAGAGGTAGACCGGTGCATCTTCCAGCGGTAATTGATGGAGTTCCCGGTTTGTCTCCTCCCGGATAATCTCCAATCGGTTTAGGAAAGAATCATTCACCGGACTCCAGCTCCAATTTCCCAATGGAATTCAATTTTGTCATTACAATATTACGGATTTCTTCCATCCGTTCCGGAGTTGTCGCTTCAAATCGACAAACGATTACCGGCTGTGTATTGGACGAACGAACCAGCCCCCAGCCATCCCCGAATTTGATTCGAACACCGTCCACCGTGATGCACTCGTAATTGGCTTTGAAATAATCGGCTGCTTCTTTGGCAATCCTGAATTTTTCCTCGTCATTCTCCGCAGCAAACCTCAGTTCGGGCGTGGAATAGAATTTTGGAAGTTCCGCTGCCAAATCACTCAATTTACGTGCACTGCGCGAAACCATTTGCACGGCTCGTGCGGCTACATATATAGCGTCATCGTATCCAAAATAATCATCCGCGAAGAAAATATGACCGCTCATTTCACCGCCCAGTTTGCACTTCAATTCACCCATGCGCTGTTTGATGAGTGAATGACCGGTTTTCCACATAACCGGTTTACCACCGGTTTTAACGATCATATCTTCCAATGCCTGCGAGCATTTTACATCAAACAGTACTTCGTCACCTTTTTCGACAACTTCCGGCAGAAATAGAGCCATAAGTTGATCCGCCCAGACAATCTCACCCTGATCATCCACAATACCCACACGATCGGCATCACCATCGAAGGCAACGCCAATGTCGTATTTACCGGTCTTCATCATTTTGATCAAATCAGCCAGGTTTTCCTTCACAGTCGGGTCAGGATGGTGATTGGGGAAATGACCATCAATATCGCAATATAGTTCAGTTAACTCAACACCCAATTTTCGGAAGATTTCCGGCGCGACCAGACCTCCGGCTGCATTGCCGCAATCCATCACCACTTTCAGCGGTTTTTCAATAGTGATCTTATCCTCGATCATCTGTTTGTATTCCGGTATCAAATCGTATGTCGTCTCCTGACCTTCACCGGTTTCAAAACTGCCTGATTCAATAATTTCCCTGATTTCCTGAATGGATTTCCCATAAACTGCTTTTCGATTAAATGACATTTTAAATCCATTGAATTCAGGAGGATTGTGACTCCCGGTGATCTGTACTGCGCCATCTACATCCAATTTGAACATACTGTAATAATTCACCGGTGTTGGTAATAGACCCAGGGAGATAACATCCAGACCTGTAGAGAGAAGACCCTTTTTATAATGCTCCAATAAAGTCGGAGTTGTGAGCCGGATATCGCCACTGAGTGAGATTTCCCGTGCGCCTTGCCGTTTCGCCCAGGTTCCAAATCCTTTGCCTAAAGATTCCACAACTTCCGGCGGAAAATCCTCCGAAACCTTTCCTCGAATGTCATATTCTCTAAAAATATATTTATTCATTTTATCCTCAGTATTACTGATTTCAGATTTAAACGCATTTCCATCCTCTGCTTCCACGTCGCCAATGACTTCCCGCAAACTTCCATCCCTGATCTTCAGCATTTTAATTGCAGCTTCTTTGGAACAAGATTTTCTGGCCATCACAATTGCGGTTTTCACGGATCCGCCGGATTCCTCCAGGTATTTTTTCGCCTCTTCGTATTCGAGACCACTTAGTTGAGCTATTATCCGGCTTCCGCGATCCACCAGTTTGTTATTCACAACCTGTAAATCCACCATCAGGTTGCCATAAACTTTTCCAATCTTGATCATGGTGGTTGTGGAAATCATATTCAGAACCATTTTAGTGGCGGTTCCCGATTTCATTCGGGTGGATCCGGTAATTATTTCCGGACCGACAGGAACAGCAATAAGAACATCCACTTCAACCGGAACAAGAGGCGCCGGATTGCAAATCAGGTAAACGGTGGATGTCCCGATTTCCCGTCCGTGTTTCAAGGCTTCCACAACATAAGGAGTTGCGCTGGAAGAGGCAATCCCAATAACACAATCCCCGGCTGTTACACCAAAATCTTCCATATCCCGGATCGCATCTTGCGGATGATCTTCCGCGCCTTCGATACTCCGGACCAGTGCTTCCCGTCCTCCGGCAATAATACCCTGAAACCAGTCTTTGGGCGCTGAATAAGTCGGGGGCATTTCGGTGGCATCCAAAACACCAAGCCGTCCACTGGTACCGGCGCCGACGTAAAAGATTCGATGGCCCTCTGAAATCGCCTTGACCGTCAGCTCTACGGCTTTTTCAATTTCCGGAATGGTCGTGCGCACCGCCTCGGCGATCTTTTGGTCTTCCTGATTAATGATATCCAGAATATCACCAATTCCCTTTTGGTCAATCCGGAATGAGTTCGGATTCTGCTGCTCAGTCTGCAAATCTTTACGTTCTTTCGGAGGCGGGTTCAAATTGTATTCGTCCTTTCTGTAAGTGTAAACGCTGTCTTAGGGATTAAAAACAGTCGTAAAATTACGAATGTAATCTCCTATTTGTTTTCCTTAACTTGAGAAATTCAAAATCTAAGCAGGAGATCGGTGACAACACCTTTGCTATGGTCAATTTGATCCTTATGACTCAGACATTAAATGTGGACGAACTCAGTGATCTGTGTTTGTCTTTTGGGGCGCTTTCGGTAAGTGTTATCCCGGACTCATCCAATGATCCCTGGTATCGGGAACCGGGAGAAGTACGCCATTGGACCGTACCAAAATTGACCTGCCTCATGGAAAACGAATCGGAATGCCACACATTGGTACACATTCTTGAAAATCAATTTTCCCGGTCGATCGATTATGCAATCCAATCAGTTCCTGAACGGGACTGGGTTACTTTTACTCAGGAACAATTCAAACCGCTACAGATTGCCAATAAACTATGGATCATTCCACCTTGGGAACTTACTGATCAATACGCAAAACCGATTTTGGTTATGAATCCGGGATTGGCATTTGGCACCGGGACGCATCCCACAACTCGGTTAGTCCTTAATTGGATATCCACCCAATCCGTTCAGAACCTCACAATTATCGACTGGGGATGCGGTTCCGGTATCCTGGGATTGGCCGCGTTGAAACTTGGTGCTAAATCAGCCTTTGGTGTCGATATTGATTCTCAGGCATTACATGCTTCCGAAGAAAACGGACAATTAAACCATATTGAATTCACGACTTATTTACCGGAAAATGTTCCAAATCGGAAAGCCGATTTAATTTTAGCCAACATTTTGTTGAATCCATTAATTAAACTGGAGTCGGTTTTCATCAGGCATCTGAACAATAACGGCCGAATTATACTAACCGGTGTGCTTGAGTCCCAAATCGATACGTTGAAAGCAAATTACAAGAAAGATTTCGCTTTGGAGGTGATCGATCAGGAAAAAAATTGGGTACTTTTATTGGGAGTCCGTCGTGATTAATCGGCTGGATCGATACCTTACTCGCCAGTTCATGCAGATCTTAAGCATGGCGTTAATCGGGTTTATCAGCATTTTTGTTATCGTTGATCTTATCGAAAATATGGACCGTTTTATTGACAATTCGGTTCCGGCAAAAATCGTCCTGCTATATTATGGTTATTCCATTCCCTGGTTTATTGATATTGGTTTTCCCATGGCTATTTTAATCGCGACTGTTTTCAGTATCGGATTGATGGCCAAACGCAACGAATACACGGTTCTCAAAGCATCCGGAATCAGTTTATATCGAATGGCATTGCCGTTGATTCTGTGGGGATTTGTTCTCAGTGCATTTTCATTTGAACTGGAGAATAGGATTGTAAGTTGGGGAAATGAGCATCGTTTTGATATTGAACGCAAATATATCAAAAGACACAGCCGTCGTTCAATTCCAAAAATGCGGTCAGTCCTTTCTGATGTATTTCTACAAAAACAAGGTCAACAGCATATTTCTATCGCCCGATATTACACACGTAAACGGCAGGCAAATAACGTTACGGTGATGAATCTGAATAATGACCGGATCACAGAGCGTATTGATGCCAAATCGATCACTTGGATAGATTCGCTCCAACTTTGGGCAGCAAAAACTTATTCTTTCCGGTCATTTGATTCCACGGGGCAGGAACAAGTGACAAAGATTGCCCACGGTGACACCCTTGTTGATCTGGATTTTAAACCGGAGGATATTGCCAAACGTTTTAAGTCACCGGACGAGTTGAATTATTCTGAATTGGAAGGCCGGATCAAATTGCTTAAGGAAAACGGCGTGAACACTACACGATGGGAAGTGGCACGTCAATTCAAGATTTCTTTCGCCTTCACCAATTTGATTGTCATCCTTTTTGGGTTGCCGCTGGTGGTTTTAAAACCAAAAGGAGGATTGTCTTTTGGAGCCGGGATGAGTGTTTTTGTAATCTTCGGGTATTATGCGTTTATCAAATTCGGCCAGAGTCTGGGTTACCAGGGAATTCTGTCGCCGATTGTATCGGCCTGGCTTGGGAATGCCGTTTTTACGCTGGGCGGGATTTTATTAATTATGGCCGTGCGTAAATAATCACGGCGCCGGAGCTGGCGCCGAAGGTATCTCGGTTGTCGGCTCTTTCTTGCGGCTCTTAAAACTGGTGATCGCCAGCGATGCGGATAATTCAAGGCCTTTTAAAGTATGAATCCAAATCCCGTTCCGGAAAGCTAATGCAAAATCAAAAATGACGGGTCCTTTATATACACCAAAACCCAAGCCTAATTGCTTCAGATCCTGTCCACCCCAGGCATAACCTAATCGAAGCGGTACGCTGTGGAAACGGGTCATTTCCGCACCAATGCTCCAAGTCCAACCGGAACGAGCGAAGAAACGATCCTCAAATCCGGTCACCATGTCGGAGGAGATAACCAAATCGGGAAACCGTTTGGAAACAGAAATCCTGAACAGAGCCGGGTAATTGGTTGAGAAATTCACTGGTTTTCCGTTTGCATCCAAATTCCGGACCACCTGCTGGTTATTGGTAAAAAGTGCCGAGTCAGACAAACTCTGGGCGCTTAGACTATCGATCGTATACGTATACTTGATTGCCGAAGAATCTGTTACAACAGTGCCGTTAAATACCAGGTGCCAAATATCGTCTTTATTTCCGTAAATATTATCTTTTCCACCTAAAAAGTCTTTGATTACGCTGGGTTTGTTCCAATTTAATTTTCCCACAATGTTTGCAATGGAGAAACCAACTCGCCAGCCGTC
>CAZJWP010000020.1:17224-25802 GCA_964549745.1 uncultured bacterium
AGAAGCAGGCGCAAGATCCCATCGGGAATCTTGAAATTGGTGAATAGCGAAAAATTGGATGTAAGCGCCATATTTCCGGAGGCGTAATTCAGTCCCGGGAACGGAAGATTCAAATCCTGTTTTAGCGTTAGTCCGCGATCTTTAAAATAAGTATTATAAAAAGTATTTTTCTTGTTGAGGCTCAGGGTATCACCGCTTAATGAATTCAGGTTCGCCAGTGACAGGAAATTATTCACCAATCCGTAATCCAGACCAAAAACTTGCAGCATGAACGGTTTATCGGTTTGGTAAGCCAGCAATGCCGGATTATACCCAACGGCATACAAACCATCGGCAATGGTTCCATAGGCTCCGCAAAGGGCAACACTTCTGGCGTCCTTCCGCGTTTGACCGAATAGGACAGTCAATCCAAAGGCAAGGGTAAGAATCGCGAACTGTCGCCGCACTATCGTTCACCTCGCTTGTGGATTTCCAAATTAATTGTGGCCGCTTTCTGTCCAGCCTGAGACGAGCGGCCCGATGAACTTGAGATATGAAAATAATAACCGCTGATGTCGTTTACATCCGAGGCCGCGTCGGAAACACGTATACGCAGACTATCGGTTTGAGTCAGAGTCAAGGCGCTGATTCCGGATGTTGTGACCGGTGTCCACAGGAAAGAATCCACATTAGCAATCTCGGCAGCAATCGAATTCCAAATGTCCGGATTAGACATTATGGTGTGAGCACCGACAGTATAATCCAAGTTTACTTTGTCGATAGTTCCGTACGTTTTCCAGCGTATGATATAGTCACTATTGATATTGAGTGTTTCACCACCATTCGGGTAGAGTACAACCAATTCATCACTCGGATTTTCCAACATGCCGGTAGAACTAATTCGGAAAGTAATGGTGGATTCGATCCCTAAATAATCATTGAGTGAAAAATAAACCCCTGCTCCATTTGAACCATTCAGATGGAAACGCGGGACGATGTAATGATTGCCATAATCAGTGATCAGGCGGACTTTATTGGTATCTATGCTGGCAACATGGCTGATAAACCCGGGTTCGACAACGGATCCTGGAACGCTGGTTGAAGATGTGTCGGATACATAGGAACCGGGGTCCGGAAGAATAATTGAAACCAGCGTGTCGACATAGGAAATGACTGTGTCAACTCCGGAACCGGTACTGCGGACTAAGTAGACCATTCCATCCACACAGTCAGAATAATCGTTCATGACATCAAAGATATACAGTGTTCCCAATTGCGGATTTAAATCCACGCAATTGGAGACATAATACAGACTGTCCGCGGGATTCCAACCTTCCTGAGAAACCAGAGAGTCTTTGAAAGTACGCAGACTGGTGGTGGTCAGATCCAACGGGAACAGAGCCCGGTTAGATGACAGCATATCGATTTCACCACCAAACGGCAGATGATTGGTCACATCCGTCCCAATATCCGCCTGCACCAGAGACGTGCGAATGCGGTTTCGTGTTGAGTTGTCCATCGGCGCCAGTGGCGATCGGTTCACCGGGATAAAGGTCATGGGCTCCATGGTGACAGCAAAGGGTGCAATCAATCGGTAGCCTCCACTGATAGAAGCGCCGACTTCAATGGTGCCGCGACCATCAATTCTGGCCGCTGATTCGACAGTAATATCTTTGGGATTTGATGCCAGAAAATCTACAATCGTGGATTCACCGGCAGCCGGAGGAACGGTGGTTGAATCGGTGTAAGTCGAATCGCTGGGAGAGGCATAAACCAGACTGGTTGTCCCATCTTTACTCAAGCGGAGGATCGTCTTCACCGTATCACCACTGACGGTGGGACTTCCCAATGTTCCCACGGCGTGTACCGTCGTCGAATCACCCAGATCATTCACACCCTTTAATGTCATATCCAATACAACCGGCAACTGAATCTGGTTCAGCATCACAAATTCAATTCTTACGTCATTAAAGGTCATGCCCGTGAAACCCTGAGGCATTCCGCTGATAGATTGATTTGTAGGTGGAAACGCCTGGATCAGATTTGCCTGGAGGGACTCAAAATCGAATTCATTCACCTGAATAGATATGGTAAATCGACCCAACTCGGAACCGTCCAAAGGTATGGCAATTTGCTGCGCCTGAACCACAGCAGAGATATCCACTTTGAGTTCGGTCAATGCACTGTCCGGACTGACCGGATTGGAAAAAGTATACCCATCAATATTGAAATATTTGGTAATCGCTGACGATTGCGATGAGGACAACACCGTATCAATTTTAACAGAGTCCGAACCTGCCGGAGGAATAAAATTCCGGAAATTCATGGAAAAATTGATATCAAATGGAAATGTACTTCTGAGATTCGACAAATATATCTCATTGATATCCAACCCAGTCGGATTGGCAAATACTCCGGAATACAGTTCCACATCTGAGGGGAATGCAATGGCCGGTAAATCCGGCGACATATCGGTTTCAGATAACGTAACTACAGCATCACTTACACCGGCAATCCGCAAACGGATGGCAAAGTTGACCCGAACAGAATCTCCATCATGTATCGTGACGGTGGAAGCCCCATTCTCCGGTGCAATCCCAAAACCAAATTCAATACGAATGGCGGATCCAAGGGAGTCGCCGCCTAACAACGTGTGTCTATCATATGTGACATCCGTTGCAACTGAATCTTTGGGATGGCTTGCCAGTGTGTCTAACGGTGTGTGAGTGTCCGTCAGCAATCTAAATGATGAATGGATTACGGATGTGGGTATTCCATTGTTCTTTATGGAAGTGTAAAACATGGAAGAATCGCTACCATCGTCGGCGGTAATGATAATCGCGTCTACCGACGATACGAATGCCGGTAATTGATCGCTGGAAATTTCAGGCAGGTTAATATCGATCTGGGCCGTCGTGTCAAATGCCGCAGCAAGTTGATTCCATACAGACGAGGAAACGACCTTGTCTCCCACAGCGGGTAAATCGAAGGGAATATTGTTGGTGTCAATCAATCCACTGGGAGCAATCGGAACAGAGATGTTGATCACCGTGTCCATAACCACACTCAACGAAGGGGAACTTACCGGATCAGGGGCTGAAGCAATATTCGTGTTTATCGGTATCTGCAGATAAGAGGCATCGATGGATTTCGATGGAAGATCACCATTAAAAAGTAGCTGAATTCCGGAAGAATCCGATGTGGCAAAAAAGGTGGAATCATCCACAATATTGCTCATGGGATAACTATCGGTTACCAGCGGAAACTTGATGTCCACAAACCATGTGGGCATGGTAAAACTGGCCGGACTCTGAAAATCACAACCAATTAGACTAAAGATGAGAGTCAGGAATAGCAGGACCGAAAAACCGGCGATTTGTTTTTTATGGAAACGCTGGCGCATGAATTTGATAATCGATACTTCCGAATATGAAGGGTAAGTTTACCCTATCCGGGTATCAATTGTGAATAGAAAATCTAACTTCGGCTGAAATGCCGATTTTAAATCAATAACGGTAATGTTCCGGTTTGAAAGGACCTTCTTTTGGTACACCGATATAGTCTGCCTGATCGTCCGTTAGTTTGGTCAAAGTTACACCCAGTTGATCCAGGTGAAGACGGGCGACTTCTTCGTCCAATTTTTTGGGAAGCATGTACACACCGATTTCCGGTCGATCTTTTGCCAACGCCATTTGAGCCAGAACCTGGTTTGTAAACGAATTACTCATCACAAAACTTGGATGTCCGGTTGCACAGCCTAAATTCACCAAGCGGCCTTCTGCCAAAATGAAAATCTGATGGCCGTCTTCAAATGTATATCGGTCAACCTGCGGTTTAATTGACTCTTTGGAAATGGTGGGGTCCGAATCCATTTGATTCATCTGGATCTCATTGTCGAAATGTCCAATGTTGCAGACGATAGCCTGATCTTTCATGGCCTTCATGTGGTCCAGCGTAATGATGTCCCGATTTCCGGTGGCGGTCACAAAGATATTGGCTTCTTTTAAACCTTGTTCAACCGTGACAACTTCAAATCCTTCCATGGCTGCCTGAAGTGCACAAATGGGGTCGATCTCGGTGATCAGAACTCGTGCTCCAAAACCACGCATGGATTGGGCGCAACCCCTTCCAACATCGCCATAGCCGCAGACGATCACGGTTTTCCCGGCAATCATCACATCTGTGGCACGTTTAATGCCATCCGCCAGCGATTCACGGCAGCCGTAAATATTATCGAACTTCGATTTAGTGACCGAATCGTTCACATTATATGCAGCCACTAATAATGATCCGTTTGCTTCCATTTGTAGCAGACGGTGAACACCTGTTGTGGTTTCTTCGGACACACCATATAATTCTTCTACCACGTCGTGCCAGTGGTTAGGATTTTTATCCAGGACCTCCCGAAGCATTTCCTCGATGATCTGTTCTTCTTTTACCTTGGTGGTAATTTCCGGGACTTTTCCAAATTTTGCAAAATAAGTTTCCAACTCATACCCTTTGTGAACCAGCAGAGAGGCGTCGCCGCCATCATCCACAATCAGGTTCGGACCTTTGTCATCGGGAAAGGTCAGGGCCTGCAATGTACACCACCAATATTCTTCCAGACTTTCACCTTTCCAGGCAAAAACGGGCGTTCCGGTTTCGGCGATGGCTGCAGCCGCATGATCCTGTGTGGAAAAAATATTACAACTGGCCCAACGAACATCGGCGCCAAGTTCTTTCAGTGTTTCGATCAGCACGGCGGTTTCAATCGTCATGTGAAGCGATCCTGTAAGACGATAACCGGTCAGAGGTTTTTCCGGACCGTATTTTTTACGTGTGGCCATCAAGCCCGGCATTTCGCGCTCTGCGATGCCAATGGCTTTACGGCCGGATTCCGCCAGAGACAAATCTTTGACTTTATTGGGCAGGTTCTCGGAAATAGTTGAAATGGTTTTGTTAATCATGGTAATTGTCTCAGCGTTGCGATTTCAGAGCGTCAACCATATCGGTGCGCTCCCAGGTGAATTCATCAAGTTCCCGGCCAAAGTGACCATAGGCAGCAGCTTGACGATAACGTGGTTTTTTCAAGTCCAGATGCCGGATAATTTCCGCTGGTTTTAAGGGGAAAACCTTTTGTACCAGTTCGGTCATCTTTTCATCATCAATAACTCCGGTGCCGAAAGTACGTACGTAAAGTGAAGTTGGATTGGCAACACCAATGCTGTACGACAACTGGACTTCGCATTTTTCCGCCAAATCAGCGGCAACGATATTTTTCGCGATATAACGCGCCATATACGTCGCAGAGCGATCGACTTTTGATGGATCTTTTCCTGAAAAAGCGCCGCCGCCATGAGGAGCATATCCGCCGTAGGTATCGACAATAATTTTTCGCCCGGTAAGTCCGGTATCCGCCGTTGGACCGCCTTCTACAAAACGACCGGTTCCATTCACAATGAAGTCGTTTACATAGGGTAATCCGGACTCATTCAAAACAGGTATGATCACATGTTCAATGACACCGTTTTGTACGAAGTCATGTTCCTTATCCTGAGAACCAAATTTGTCCAACATATCCTTGTGTTGCGTTGCGATAACGGTTTTCACCACCCGGCTGGGTTTTCCATCCACATATTCGACCGTTACCTGGGATTTCCCGTCCGGGCCAAGCCAATCCAATTCACCGGATTTCCGAACCTTGGCAAGCCGCTCCGTTAGACGTTGGGCAATCTGGATGGGAAAAGGCATCAATTCTTTCGTTTCTCTACAGGCAAAACCGAACATCAGCCCCTGATCCCCGGCGCCTTGCTCATGATCATCGCTAGTGTTCACACCCTGGGCAATTTCCGGACTTTGCTGATGAATGGAAGTAATCACTTTCACAGATTCACTTTCCATTCCGTATGCCAGTTTCACATAGCCGATTTCTTCCAAAGTGTGTTTAACGACCTTTTCCACTTCCACAAAACCTTTCGTGGATATTTCGCCGCTAACAACAACAAGATCATTGGTCGCTAAGGTTTCGCAAGCCACGCGGGATTCGTTATCTTGAGCAAGAAGTTCATCTAAGATGGCATCGGAAATGGCATCACAGACTTTATCGGGATGTCCTTCGGTAACAGATTCGGATGTGAAATGGGTTATGCCCATGAAAAGCTCCTTTTGAGTGAAAAGTTAAGCAATAAAGTTAAGGTCTTCGGATAATCCTTGAAACAGATTCTACGGTTTAATCAGCATTCAAGTGAACCATCTCCGGCGATAATCTTCCGAGTGATAATTCGATCACGTAGATGTGCATCCTCCAAAACAATCGCGTCACTTACAGCACAGTCTGTAATCGTGCAATGATCCATCACGGTTACATAAGGTCCAATAGTGGAATTTTCAATTCTACAGTTTTTTCCAATATAGACCGGTTCTTCAATTTTCACGCCGGAAAAGTCGGGATGATCGGATTTCAACAATGCACGATTTGTGTCGAGAAATGTGTCGGGTACACCTACATCATGATAAGAGACCTGACGATATTGGAAAGGTTCACCATTTTTCAACATGAGGGCCAATGCATCCGTGAGTTGGAATTCTCCCTTCGTACGGATGTCGGCTTTAAATAGGTCTTCCAAAGCCTGTCTAAGAACTCGTTCGCTATGGAAGCCATAAAGTCCGCTGATCGCCAGATTCGTGGGCGGATTGGCTACTTTTTCATGAAATCCGGAAATAAAGTCTCCATCCGTTTCGATTACGCCAAATCGGGATGGATCGTCTACCGGCATCACCGCGATGGTGTTGTAATCCGGGCTTGAAAATTCATGATGAACTTTCGGAAATATCGTATCGCCCAGTTGAATAAGGAGCGGTTCATCCCGGTCTTCCATTCCCTGGTAGACAGCATGTCCTAAACCTAAACGTTCTTTTTGTTCAACAATATGGAACGTACAGGGGATGGATTTGATATGCTGACGTACCTGATCAGCGAAATGACCGACGATTAAGGTGATCTCCCGGATATCCTGGGCAATGAGTGGATCAATGATGTGATCCAATACAGTTTTTCCCGCCACCGGAAGTAGAGATTTTTGAAGTGTATGGGTATGTGGACGTAGCCGGGTACCGTACCCGGCTACGGGAATAATAATTTTCATATACTGGATGTGTTACCGATTTAGTACTGGTACATTTTTTCCTTTATTTTACTCACTCGTTGGATCATCGTAGCTACGGCACGATCGATGGACTTGGTCACATTATCGGTCGTTTCCTTCACATTCAGCTTCCGATTCGGGATCGATATATTTATCTCGGTTGTAAAACCGTTTTTTTCCTGGATCAGGATGATCTGACATTGGGTCGTCCGATCAAAGACTTTCTTTATCTTTTGAACCTCATTCTCGGCATATTCACGCAAGTTAGTTGGTGCTTGAAAATTACGTGCAGTGAATTCAATAATCACATGAGCCTCCTGTCTTTAAGCGATTTCCGGACCTGCCGCCCTGATTTCGGGATCGCCCAGGTCGTAGTGTCGATAATTTTCTTGAAACTTTTTTACTAAGGAGTGCGCCGTTTCCGTATAAGCCTGTGTATCCGTCCAGGCTTCACGCGGATTCAGAAAACTTCGCTCCATCTCCCCCAGTTTCACGGGGATTTGAAATTTGAACATGGGATACTCTTCAAATTGACATGATTCGATGGATCCGTCCAGGATAGCGTGGATAATCTTCCTTGTCAGCGGAAGTGAAATCCGCGGAATCCCGGACCCGGCCGAGCCGCCAACCCATCCCGTATTCACCAGATAGGCTTTCACCTTGTGCAGGTTCATTTTTTCTTTCAACAATTTGGCATATTCAGAAGGATGCAAGGCCAGGAACGGACCGCCAAAACAGGGAGAGAAAGTTGCCACCGGATCGGTGACGCCCCGTTCGGTACCGGCCACTTTCGCGGTGTAGCCGCTGATAAAATGATACATGGCCTGTTCCGGCGTCAATTTGGACACAGGTGGCAACACTCCGTATGCATCGCAGGTGAGAAAAATAATTTGTTTTGGATGCGGTCCCGTACTGGGTTTCCCTTTGGCCGCCAAAGAATTCTTGATATAGGGTAACGGATACGAAACACGTGTATTTTCGGTCTTGGAACCGTCATTAAAATCAATAACCCTTGTTCGTTCTTCAAAAACAACGTTTTCAAGTAAGGCCCCATGACGAATAGCATTATAAATATCCGGTTCATATTCGGGATTCAAATTAATGACTTTTGCATAACATCCGCCTTCAAAATTAAATATACCGCGGTCCGACCATCCGTGCTCATCGTCACCGATCAGAGGTCGTTCAGGATCGGTGGATAACGTGGTTTTTCCGGTTCCGCTGAGCCCGAAGAAAATGGCGGTGTCCTTTCCCTTTTTATTCACATTGGCGGAGCAATGCATGGAGAGCACGCCTTTCTGGGGAAGGATGTAATTCAAAATAGAAAATATCCCCTTTTTAATCTCTCCGCCATATTCGGTGCCGCCGATCAGAACCAATTTGCGTCCCATGTGAAACAGGATAAAGGTTTCGGAATTCATACCGTGCTTTTCAAATCTTTCATTGTAAACATCGCTGGCAGCCAGAACGGT
>CAZJWP010000021.1:0-25415 GCA_964549745.1 uncultured bacterium
ATTTAATAAGTCAGTTGCTGACAATTGATGATCCAATCCAGATTGGAGAAATTGTGTAGTTCGCATTGTATCGCCGTTTTGTACCGCGACCGATAAGGATTGAAAAGTTTCTTTAATCTCGTTCATTAACCGGAATTTTCAATATAATGTGAATAGATTGTTAGCAGAACTGCATCTGAATTATAATTTAACTTTAGTCATCATTACAGAGTGATTAAAAATATGAGCCCCTTACGTCCTGATATTGAGACGCTTGTTAATACGCTAATGCGACGAGAGTCTCGATACATACCATTGGCGGAATTAGGCATAGCCCCGTCTATAAAAGAAAAATTTATAGGAAGACCTGTTCGTTCCGTGAAAGACGACATAGAATTTTGGTATCGTGCCGGTTATGACTATATCAAACTTCAACCTTCGGTTCGTTACTTGATTGGTGGGAAAACTACAGAATTAGGTGACGATGCAACCCGTGAATGGGCGGCAGAGTCAGATGGATTAATCAAAACTTGGCAAGATTTCAATAATTATCCTTTTCCGGAACCGGAGGATGTCAGTTATGAACGATTTGATCAGGCTCGGAATCATTTACCCGACGGATTAGGGATCATCGGACAATATGGTGATATCTTTACACTTTCCTGGGAGTTAATGGGGTTAGAGAATTTTTCCTTTGCTCTATTCGAAAATCCGGATCTAGTTAAAGCTGTTGTTGATAAAGTTGGGTTCACAATATTGTCTATGTTTGAAGTGATGGCCCAGGATGAAGATATTCAGATTCTATGGTATAGTGATGACATAGCATTTAATACAGGATTACTCATGTCTCCTGATGTGTTGAAAATTTATTTTTTTCCCTGGTTAAAAGCGATTGGTAAATTGGCAAAAGAATCAGGGAAGCCATTAATATATCACTCGGACGGCCTACTTAATAATGTACTGGAAGATATTATTAAATGTGGAGTTGATGCACTTCATCCGATAGAACCTAAAGCAATGGATATTCGTGAAGTTCGTTTGCAGGTTGGGCAACGATTGGCCTTAATTGGTAATATTGATGTAGGAGATATACTTACTCGCGGAACCCCGGAAAGAATCCGAGAACAAGTCAGGCAAAACATAGAATGGATGGACTCATATCCGGGGTACTGTATTGGCTCTGGCAACAGCATTCCGGAGTATATTCCAATTGAGAATTATAAGGCGATGCTAGATGCAGCCATAGAATATGGGGGAGGACGATGAATTTTAAACAGTTATTGGCATCAGACAAGATCATTGTCAGTGACGGGGCTATGGGAACAGAACTTGAGAAACGGAAAAAGACATCAGAATCCTGCCTGGAAGCCCTATCAATCATAGAACCCTCTATTATCCAAAAGATACATAAAGATTATTTCGAAGCAGGATCGGATTTAGTTGAAACGAATACATTTGGAGCTAATCGCATTCGTTTAGCCTTATTTAATCAGGAAAACCACTTAAAAGAGATTATCAACCAAAGTGTACAAATTGCCAGAGATGTATGCCCTTCCGGGAAATTTGTGGTTGGATCCGTTGGGCCGACCGGAGAACTGCCAAATCCTTATGGACCTCTTTCTGTTAAAGAGGGAACTGATGTTTACCGGGATACCATATCCGTTTTGGCTGACAATAACGTAGACGCAATCTTTATTGAAACAATGATGTCGATTGAAGAAGCGGAAATGGCTATAACGGCTGCCAATGAATTCCCGGAAATCCCGACACTTCTTTCGATGACTTTTGAAGTAAAAGACAATGGGATTTCAACTGCATTTGGTGTACATCCGGAAGATTTAGTTATGTTTGCAGAAAGTAATAATCTTCTCGGATTTGGAGCTAATTGTGGTCAGGGTTTTGAGGAAATGTTAAAGGTTATTAAGGCATTTAACACTTCACGTCCGATAATGGCTCAAGCAAATGCTGGTCAACCTGTTTTGGAAGGAAAAGACTGGAAGTATTCTTTGGATTATCAAATTTTAATTTCAACGGTAAGTGCATTTCTGAATTCTGGTGTTCGAATTATCGGAGGTTGCTGCGGTACCGATCCTGATGTGATTCGGATAATAAAATCAGAAGTTGATACGGTTTCTTGACACGAATATTTATCGGGTAAAACGAATCGAAAACAGACTTCTCAATATAAGATTTGACACCATAATAATGATTGAATTCAATTTTATTCTGGTGTTTTGGTTCCAGAGCGGGTTTCCATTTTAATTCATATTCCTTTCAATAATTACAAATATAATACATTTACAATAAAACATATATTAAGTATATATTAATATGTATTCGGATATTTATTACTGATAAAAAATAATAATTTCTTTAATATTGTAAAAACTTTTTCAATTTAAGGATGCTTTATAAATATATGGATGATTTGAAACCACTAAGTAAATAGCCTGAATATTTTGTAAGCAATAACTGCATAACTCTATAAGTTCCGCAACATAATACAATTTTGATTGTACTGATGTTTTCAAATACCAATTATCGGGGAATTATTCAGATTAGTAAAAATATTCGAAAGATTATCATAAAAACTTGGGAATTCTTTAATTGGGTACCTTAATTTTGTACGCTATTGAAGCAGAGGGGGAGCCGTCAACATTATGAGGACATTACAAATACTAATCAGCAGCGACCGTAGTTTGTCTATTTTTTATTTCCCACTTTTGTTAACCCGTCAAAAAATATTAATGGATACTTTGCTATGAAGCGAAACGTAGTCAGTCAACTCCTTTTTGGATTAATCATTTTAACACCACTCTTTGCAGGAATTACCGGGAAAGTGGCTGGAAAAGTAACAGAGGCAACGAGTGGAGATCCACTCATTGGAGCCAACGTTAATATCACAAGTACTTATTTAGGTGGTGCAACGGATGTTAATGGTCATTATACTATCCTAAATATTCCACCTGGGACCTATGACCTTAATGTTACCATGATAGGTTATCGACCTGTTGTTATAAAGGAAGTACGCGTTGAGATTGACCTCACAACAACAATCGATGTCGAAATGGAAGTTGAAGCAATTGAAGGTCAGACTGTGACTGTTGTAGCTCAGAAAAGCGTTGTTAAAGTGGATGTTGCCGCCAGCCAAACCAGTGTTACTGATAAAGAAATAAGCAGCCTCCCATTTGCAAATCTTTCAAGTGTTATAGGATTAAGCGCCGGAATAACTAGTAATCTTGAGATTCGAGGGAGTGGTGCGGACCAAACCATGTTCATGATTGATGGAATGATGCTTCGTGACGAAAGGACAAATCAACCTATTTCCAGTATTCCGCTTAGCGCTGTTCAGGAAGTATCGACACAAACTGGCGGATTCACTGCAGAATACAATAATGTTAGAGGCGGGATTGTTAATGTCGTCGCCAAAGAAGGTCCCGTTGATCATTATACCGGAACGTTCACAACCAGGTATAGTCCACCGGCTGCGAAGCACTTTGGAATTAGTGTATATGATCCGAATTCATATTGGCTTAAACCATTTTTAGATGATTCAGTATGCTGGACGGGGACCAGCAATGGTTATTGGGATTACTATACGATACGGCAATATCCTCAATTTGATGGTTGGATTGCTATATCGAATGCCACGTTAACAGACGATGATCCCACCAATGATTTAACTCCTGAAGCAGCAAAACGTATTTTTGAGTGGCAATACCGGAAAAATGGTAACATACAAAAACCGGATTTAACACATGATATTGGTGTCGGAGGTCCCATACCATTGGTAAGTCAGTCCTTGGGGAATCTCCGATTCTATTATAGTTATAGAGATGAACAAGATATGTACTTAATGCCGCTTTCTACTGAAGGGAAAAATTCTTATACACATATGGCAAAAGTAACGAGTGATGTATCAAGAAAAACAAAAATCTCATGGATAGGTCTTTGGAGCGGACTTTCTGCAACAGCGCTTTCCCGTACCGGGGGAACTTCAATTTTAGAAACACCCTATGAAATTGCAAATATTGTAGATCGAGTCGGGTTTACGGCGCCTTGGAGAATTTTTACGAATGATTATTTTTCTGAGACAAGTCGAACAGAGTTTAGTTCGTCTGTAAATCTTTCAAGAATTGTGAATAATAATCTATTTTACGAAGCTCAAATAAGATTCTTTAAAAGACAATATCAAACCGGACCAGGCCGTACCAGGAATACAAATAAATTATATGAAATATTTCCGGATTATTATTTAAACGAACAACCTTTTGGATTCTCGGAAGGGTTCTCCTCAAGTGTTGATGGTGGAATTACTTTGGGCGGCCCAATATCAACTTCGAGAGATTCCAGTGTCATTCGAACTACCGCAATAAAACTTAATGTCACTGATCAGGTGAATGATAATAATCAAGTCAAGCTTGGTTTTAACTTTAACTATGATGACTTTCGACTGGATTATGGTTCTTATAATGCCGTATTACCTGAA
The DNA here is from genome assembly GCA_964549745.1 of uncultured bacterium. Lineage (GTDB taxonomy): Bacteria > Fidelibacterota > Marinisomatia > Marinisomatales > J089 > J089. Next base: position 4,469 of record CAZJWP010000021.1, read on the forward strand.
GGCAACTTATGGACAAGGTTTAATCGATATCCCTGGCGGTTTAATGGATTTATGTCTGATAAGTATGAAACCAGGGGATTGGTTGCAGTTATGGGTTTAAGTTTGGATTATTCTGATCCAAATGGTAAATGGTTCAAAGCGGATCCATATGATAAAACATTTAATACACTCACAGATGAAGAATTATGGAAATCTGACTATACCGTTGATGCTAAACCAGTAATTACGATCAGCCCGCGATTAGCTATTTCGCACCCGCTTACAATCTCATCCAAACTATATTTTAATTATGGCCACTATTACGAAATGCCAACAGCGGAATCACTATATAGAATTCGGAGGAGCAGTACCGGTTCAATCACTTTTCTTGGGAACCCAAGTCTGCCGCTTGCCAAGACGGTATCCTATGAATTGGGCTTTGACAAAGCGATTAGCGAAACATACTTAATGCATTTAACTGCTTATTACAAGGATGTTACAGACGAACAGAACTGGACTCAATATGTTTCTGCTGATGGTAAGGTAAACTATGATCAACTCACCAATAATTTATACGAAGATATCCGTGGGTTTGAGGTGGAATTAACAAAGCGAAGCGGCGAATGGATGACCGGGATGATAAACTACGAATATCGAGTGGTGAGTTCCGGCTATTTTGCCATAGGTGCCTACTACCAAAACCCCTCTGAACAAAGAGATTATTTAAGGAATAATCGATATCAATCCAAGCCATTACCGACGCCACGGATGAAAGGATATATTAATTTCTTTACGCCGCGTACGTTCGGTCCCAAAATATTTGGGCAGAGAATTCTTGCCGATTGGCATGCTAATTTTATAGGACGATGGACTTCCGGTTACTGGTTTACCTATAATCCCAATAATTATGCAGGGATACAATACAATCTTCAATGGCGTGATTATCAAAATGTCGATTTGAAAATTTCGAAATCCATACAATTTGGACCAGTAGTAGCAAAATTTTATTTTGACGTATTTAATCTGTTTAATCTCAAATATTTTTCCAATGCCTCTTTCATTAATAGTCATGATTATGATTATTATATGCAGTCCCTCCACTTACCCAAAGATGTTGGGGATGAACTTGGTTACGGAAATATTTCTGGGAATGATCGGCCTGGCGACTATCGTAAATCAGGGGTTGATTATGTTCCAATTGTATCGATTTCAGATTTGGATATGGTTAACGATCCTTATGATCGCCCACTTTATTATGATCGAACAAGCGAGATATACTATCAATATTCGAACGATACTTGGGTAGTTGCGGACCAGAATTACGTAGATCAGATTCTAAAGGATAAGGCCTATATTGATATGCCAAATCAGACCTTTTATACATTTTTGAATCCCCGGGATATCTTTTTTGGCATCAATATAAGCTACAATTTCTAACATAAATGGTTACGACATGAAAAAGCATACTATTCTTTCACAGATTTTATTGATTGCACTTAGTTTTGGGTTGCTAAAAGCAGATGAGACTAAATGGATAGTTGTCGGCCAATTACATGATTGGTTTTCAGATGGTGGTTCGGAAATTGAAGTTGGGAGACGTCATGAAATTCCGGATCAACAGGACGGATTACAATGGCCTGCGCAGTTTCAATATCAGGACGTAAAAGCAGCTAAAGCCCTCTGGATTGGCACAACAAATTATACGGACCCGATAAGTGGACAAACCTATGGAGCTAAAGTTGTTCATGTCGGACCTCGAGTACTTGACGAACTCAATGAATTCATGCCTCAGGAATTCAGATTATTTGCTCGTTACGATCATCCTAAAGTATATGTGGATGGATTACCCGCTTCAGATATGGAATTGTTGGACCTGGTGACCGATGATCCCGATGATCAACTTCCGAGTGATAGGCTTTTAATCAATAAGGTCAATACTAGCATTGGAATAACAATGACCCGGAAGATCTATGCATATAGTCGACGTGGTTATGACAATTTTTATATTTATGTGTATACTTTTAAAAATACCGGGGTATATGATTTAGATGGGAATACACAATCCACCACATTAGAAGATGTCACTTTTTTCTGGCAAGAACGGTATGCGATGACAAAAGAAGCATGTGCATATGGATATTATTGGATGCCGCAAAATGCGACATGGGGCCGAAATACAATGAATGAGGTGATTGGGGAAAATGCAGAATATGGATCGGGATATTCAGACCCATATAGAGCGACGTACTCTTGGTGTGGCCTTCATTCGGGTTGGGGAGGGCCTGGAGATTGTATCGGTTCACCTGCCTGGGAAAAAGATGGACATCTTGGCGCCTCCCAGTTTGTTGGTATCATGACAATACATGCGGATAAAAACCCGGATGACCCGAATGATGATCCGTATCAACCATTTTCCACGCCGTTTCCGGATTCGGATGATCCCCTAAATTCAGGCAATGATCAATTTAATACGACAAAGATGGCCTCCGAATACGTACTTATGACATCCGGACATCCTTCAAATAGTCATGCTGAAGAAGTTGGTAGTGGTTATGCGGATCAATACGGGGCAACCGGTGGTGGTTATAGTCAAGGGAGAGGATATGGCCCTTATACGATGGCACCCGGGGATAGTATAGTTATTGTTACCGTTGAAGCTGTTGCAGGTTTATCAAGGAAAATGGATTATTCGGTTGGAGCACAATGGTTGGCCAATCCCTCAGGTTACAATGCCACAAAAGATGCCTTGGTTCTAACTGGGAAAGACTCCTTATTCCAAACATTTCAAAGAGCGCAATCTGTATGGAATAATGATTTGCAGATTGAGCACGAACCTCCTCCACCCGACCAGTTTATGGTAACCTCAGGAGGAGATAGAATCTCTCTTGATTGGACTAGTTCTGCCGAATCCTGGCCTAATTTTGCTGGATACCGGGTTTATCGTGCTCTCTCTACTCCGGATACTACTTTTGACCTTATTGCCGAATTAGGACCCGGCGAGACTCATTATGAAGACAGAGCTGCGATTCGGGGATTTGATTATTATTACTATCTGACCACAGTGGATAATGGATCAACCAATGACCTTCATACGGGTCAACCGATGGAAAGCAGTTTGTTTTATACCCGAACAAATGAACCAGCATATCTCCGGCGCCCACCGGGAGAAAAGATGTCAGATATACGGGTTGTCCCGAATCCGTATGATATTCGTTCGCGGCAACTTCAATATGGTACAAGCTCTTTGAAGGATAGAATAATGTTTTTGAATATTCCTGCCGAATGTACAATCAGAATCTTCACGGAGAGAGGCGATCTGGTCAATACAATTGAGCACCGGGACGGGAGTGGAGATGAAGCCTGGAATTTGGTGACATCATCACGACAAATTGTTGTGAGCGGAGTATACATCGCTCATTTTGAAACACCGAACGGTGATAGCCACATTGAAAAGTTTGTCGTTATTCGATAGAGGATCATAATTATGCGCAAAATCACAATTTTACTGAGTACACTTATCATTTTCATCTGGATAGGATGTGCCGATTATCAAAATGAAACCTATACGGTATCACAATTAGATGCTGAAGCTTGTGCCCTCATTCAGGCTGATTCACTTACAATGGTCATTAAACCGGAAGCGCTTCCTGATTCAATTTCAACGCAAACTAAAATAGATTCGATGACAACTAACGGCGTTGTCTTTGAAACGCGAACAGATTCGTTATGGTCAGTTCGTTTCCCGACAGATTCTTTATCAGCAGCATTTGCGATAAGTACAGGAGGGATCAAGGTATTGTATGTGAGTAAGAATATAAATATCGCTTTATTTGACCCAACCGGTGAATTGCAAACACCATTATCGAAGAGTATCGATATGGAAACCATCGCTAATTGCCTTGAGGTGGATCCGGTAACCAGCAAACCCGTTTATAAGATCACAGCACGAATTGAATATGAACTGGATCCCGGATATTATCTTTTAAGATTTGCAGCCGAAAAGAAAGAGAATTTTAAAATGGTAATTTTCAATAAGGATTAGACAAATGAAAATCACGAAAAATATTATCATAATCCTTTTTGTTTGCGGTGTTACAACCCTGACAGGGGATAACAAAAAACTCGGTCAAACCGGCTTCCAATTTTTAAGTGTTATTTCTGATGCCAGAGGTTCGGGAATGGCTGGCGCTATGACGACAATTGAGGGTCATTCAAGTTCATTATTTTATAATCCCGCCGGTATGGCCAGGAGTACAAATCTACTTGAAATGAGTTTTAGCCAGTTTACCTGGATTGCCGGTATAAAATATAGTGCAGTAAGTATGTCGTCTGCTCCTGCAAGCGGCAGGTATGGTGTTTTCGGATTAACGCTTCAATCTGTTGCGTATGGAGAATTCCAGGGGACAATGGTTTGGCCCAACGACCAGGGATTTGTCGATACAGAACTTTTTTATCCGACCGCCCTGAGTATTGGTGTTGGTTATGCCCAATCTCTTTCGGATAGATTCTCTATTGGTGGACAGATAAAATCCAATTATCAATATCTTGGAAATAGTGTCATCCCTGAAACGGATTCAACATTTGCAAAAGCTAAAAATACAGCCAATACATTGGCGTATGACTTTGGGACAATTTATGAAACCCATTGGAAAGATTTTGCATTTGGAATGTCCGTAAGGAATTTCTCACAAGAAATAAAGTATGTCATTGAAGGATTTCAACTGCCACTCACTTTCCAAATTGGCGCTAGTATCAATTTATTGGAATTTTCTAAACTGCACTTTTTAGTACCTCCAGCCACCAAAAACCCAAACTTGACTCTGTCTATTGATGCGATACATCCTCGTTCTTTTACCGAACGGATGAACGTCGGCTTGGAATATAAACTATTTGACATACTTTACCTTCGATATGGGAAATTGATTAATTATGATGGAAGAGGATCTACTTTCGGATTAGGTCTCCAAAAAAATATGGGTGAACATTTCCTGGAGATTGACTATGCCTTCACTCCGATTGACTATCTTGGTGATGTTCAAAAAATTTCTATCCGATTGGCCTTTTAACTCTCAGGATTCACCATGAAAAAACAATATTTGGTTCTTACAATGATCGTCGGGTATCTGCTGTTAACCAGTTGTTCAAAACCAAATTACCCTGACAATATTTACAACTCCGATGAAACCGTATTACCGGATCCGGTCATTACCAGTGTTTCCCCCAGCGATAGTGTATTTGCCGGAATTGGAATGATTACATTGTCCGGAGAGAACTTCGCTGGTCAATCAGACCAAAATTTGGTGTACTTCAATGGATTGAGTGGAACGATTAAATCAGCAACTGCCAGTGAAATTCTTGTCCAAACGCCAAATTTGGTTGCGGATAGCGTTAAAATCCAATTATCGGTGATAGGCGCATATCATTTTGCATCTTATGATAATTATAAACTTTATCCTCCGGTTATTGAATGGGGGGGATTTGATCACTTTTTTGCTCTATATGGCATGGCTATGGATAGTTCAGAAAATTTATATATCTCCCACTCAGATGATCGGGATGTCCTTCGTGTTTTCCCCGGAGGTGTCAGAGATTCGATTGTATATGGTACTCACAGTCGTTTTTTAAAAGCCGATGCAATGCGTATTGGCCCCGGAGGAGTTTTATATCTTGCGCGCCGCAATAAGACGATTTATACCATCGATGCCGGAGGTGGGTCTGCCTCTTCATGGAAGACACTCCCCGGCAATATTAAAGCTTACGATTTGGACTTTGATCAATATGGGAACCTTTATTCCGGTGGCCGCTCAAATCAACTGTTCCGTATTAACGTGGTCGATGACGAATCTGATTTTTCTACTGTGGCTACATATCCTGACAATGTTGAAGTGAATAATATTCGTGTATTTGGTGGGTACGTATATATCATTGGAGCCTATACGGGTTCCGATACCACGGTAATTCAGAATGGTATTTGGAGAAATGAAATTATTGATGCGGCCACGCTTGGCTCTAATGAGCTGGTCATTGATTGGGATACAGCAATGGGCGCCGATGCCCCAATTATGTCAGGGATTACTTTTGCCGAAGACGGAACCATGATTGTCGCCTGTGAAAATGTTGCTGCGCTCTATGCCATCGATCCACCTTATACCGATCAAGCAATTACACCGATATATACGGAGGTATTGGATCCACCTGCCACGACAATCACATGGGGTAACAGTAATTATTTGTATGTAAACAGTCGAAATTCTGACGATACAAAAAAACGAATATATCGTGTAGATATGGTGAAGCAAGGCGCTCCCTATTATGGTCGAACATTTTAATTACTAGCGTAAAATGTTAAGGCGGATTTTAGCTTTTTCATTTTTTTTAATTGGCTCAGGTTTATTTGCCGGAGTGACCGGTAAATTAGCTGGAACGGTATTAGATAATGACACTCGCAAGCCATTGGTGGGTGTGAATATTATTTTAAATGGAGCGGATTTTGGTACTGCTTCTGATCAGAATGGATACTTTGTAATATTGAATATTCCCCCTGGTGAATATTCGGTAACGGCATCAACAATAGGGTATCAGTCATTTACGTATAACCAGGTAGCGATCTTAATTGACCGAACCACTGAATTGAATTTTGAATTGGAAGTATCCGCCGTAGAGATGGATGCAGTTCAGGTATCAGCAAAACGTGCTTTAGTTGAACCGGACGTTTCCGCAAGTCAATTTAACATGGATTCCGAAACCATTAAAACTGTTCCGGGAGTCCGTTCCGTACCTGATTTGGTCAACCTACAGGCCGGTATTCAAAACATGCACATCCGTGGTGGAAGCATGAATCAAACAGGGTATCTCGTGGACGGATTTATCTTAAACGATGAGCGGTCTAATCTACCTTATACATCCACTGCTTTAAGTTCAATCCAGGAAGTTCAGGTTCAAACAGGGGGATTCAGCGCTCAGTATGGAAATATAAGATCTGGTGTCATCAATGTTGTTACAAAAGAGGGCCCTGCCAATCGGTATACCGGCACTGCAACCGTAAGATACAGCCCCCCAATGCCAAAGCATTTTGGCCGTTCTATATATGACCCTAACTCCTATTTTCTGCGGCCTTACATGGATACGACCGTTTGTTGGACCGGTACTTCAAATGGAAACTGGGATACCTATACGCAAAAACAATATCCATCATTCGAGGGCTGGAATTCTATTTCCCAAAGTACGCTTGATGATAACGACCCCACGAATGATCTGACTCCGGAAGCAGCAAAGAAACTATTTGAATGGCAACACAGACGTCAGGGAGATATTAAAAAACCTGATCGTACAATCGATTTTGGTATTGGCGGACCATTGATCCATTTCTCAAAATTCGGTAATGTGAGATTTTATTTAAGTCAATCAATAGACCAGACACAATTCCTTTTTCCTTTATCGGTAAGCGCTTATACCAATACAGTTACTCAGCTGAAAATTGTATCAGACCTATCAAGAAATATTAAATTAACCGTTATAGGACTGAATGGTAAAATCCAGTCGGTTTCCCCATATACATGGAAAGTTACACCTACAGGATCAGTGTTACAGACAACTTATGATGTAGCATCATTGTTAAATAGCAGCAGTGGAAATAGTATATTGTATATGCCGGGTTACTTTTCACCAACGGATATCTATCGAAATATGCTCGGAATAAAGTTGAATCATGTTCTGTCAAATCGAAAATATTATGATGTGATTGTACAATATATGGAAAATCGATATGATTCTTATCAAATCTCAATGAGAGATACAAGCAAGACGCATGAGATTGTGAACGGGTTATTTGTTGATGAGGCCCCCTTCGGATATTGGGGGTATGGAGTAACGGGAATAGATGGCATGTCTCTCGGTGGGTGGATGAATCTTGGACGGGATCAGACCCGGAATTCCACCGCCGTGTTTAAGGTAGACTTTGTGAATCAGTTTACAGATCATCAGCAATTAAAAACCGGGTTAGATTATGTCCAAAATGCTTACAAGGTCCGATCCTCAACTGTAAATCCCTCCATGTCAACATGGAATCGTGATTTGAAGTATGATGTTTATCCATTTCGATTTGCTTTATATGTAGAGGATAAGATTGAATATAAAGCTCTTGTTGCCAATATTGGTTTGCGCGGTGAAATGACCTCATCAAATACAGACGTTTACAAACTTGAAGACTATGATCCCTTTTTCAAGCAAGGATTAGGGAATACAATTGAATCAGAAGCACCCATAGTCCCGTCTAAAATTGAAAAAAAGCTCAGTCCCGTATTGGGGATATCACATCCAATTACGACCACATCAAAACTGTATTTTAATTATGGTCATTTCTATTCGGAACCTGAGTCATCTTACCGGTTTCGGCTGCAGAGAGAATCCAATGGGCTAGTCACGAGTATCGGTAACCCGAACCTGGAGCTTGAACGAACCATCGCATATGAATTAGGGTATGCCAAAAGTATTAAAAATATTTTCGTGATCAATCTGGCTGGCTATTATAAAGATGTCACCAACCAGGCGGGTTGGATATATTATCAGAATATTAATAATTCGGTTCAATATGATAAAGCAGCCAATAATAACTATGCTGACATCCGGGGATTTGAACTCACACTCAATAAAACCAAAGGAGACTGGTTTTCAGGATTCATTAACTATACATACATGGTCACATCTTCCGGTTATTTTGGATTAACGAGCTATTATCAGGATCCAAACTCACAACGAGAATTTGAACAAATTAATCCTGCCCAAAGTAAACCTCATCCACAGCCATATGCCCGCGCTAATTTGAATTTTTTCACACCGGCTCGATTTGGTCCCAAAGTTATCGGGAATTTTTATCCATTTGCCGATTGGAGTTTAATTTTTCTTGGTTCTTATATCAGCGGGACCTACAGTACGTATAATCCTCAAAATATCCCGTCTATTGTCGATAATATACGTTGGGTAGATCGGTACAATGTGGATTTAAAGATTTCCAAATCAGTTCGAATCAATACGAGCAGAATTGAATTTTTTGTTGATGTTGCAAATCTTCTTAACACAAAATATTTAAGTTCAGCCGGATTCTCTGATAATTATGATTATGTTAACTATATAGAATCTCTCCATTTCGATTGGGAGACAGGAAAAGAACAGGGCCATGATAGAGTCGGTATGTACCGTAAGCCGGGTGTACCCTATCAAGAATTTAATCCCACTGATCCTGATAATCTAACGTCCGAAGAGAAAAAGATCTTAAAGGATAAAGCATACATTGATATGCCAAATTTGGAATCGGTAACCTTTTTGAATCCACGTGACATTACATTCGGATTCACTGTAGAGTTTTAACAATGAGACGAATTCAATATTCCGCTCTAATTATTTCTATCATAGTGATCTGTCACTTACAGGCTCAGGTAGATGAAACGAAACTCTCCTATATTCGAATTGGTTCTCTCCAGAGCCAGTTCTCAGCCTATGGGTCTGAACGTGCCTGGAATAATGTATACTATGAAGGACTGAGATGGCCGGCTGACTATTCCTACCAGGACAATTCGGTTATAAAACGAGCCTGGATTGCCTGTGAGGATTTCACCGATGATCAGGATTACCATTGGGATCATTACGCTGATTATTTTACGTTGGGGTATACCGGGATTGGACTGTTCCCGATGAAATTGCAACAAACTGCCAAGTTTTTGCCTCCCGTTATTTATGTAGATGGTATGGACTTAAGCTCAATTTATTTAACAGACATTGATAGTGTTGATGCAAATCAGATTCCCGATCGAATTATTAGAAATGTTGTGAACACATCCATGGGTCTTACCATGGAGCGGACCATTTATGCATTTAGCCAGCAATACCACGATAATTATTTTATCAAAGTGTTTACGTTCACTAATACAGGTAATACGGATTGGGATTCTGAAATTGAGCTTCATAATACGTTACATGGAGTTCGAGTAGGTTGGGGAACTCGTTATTCCGGCGGTCGCGAAGCGGGTTGGACGATCGGAGACGGACAGTCGTGGGGGAAGCACACTTGGGTTACCCGGCGTGGTGAGGATTATGCACAACATGCAACCGATGTTTTGACAGAATCAAATCCAATTGTTGATTGGATCCGATGTGGTTTTGCCTGGGCCGGGCAAACATCACGGAATTCTTTTGATAACCTTGGCGGCCCGGATCTTGCCGGTAACGGACGTTTGTCTTCGCCGCATCATGTTGGTTCTGCAATCCTTCATGTTGATGTGAGTCCAACTGATCATTCAGATGATGTGAATGAACCAGTGTTTAATGGGTGGCATGCCGGGGATACCTATCCGGGATTGGGGAATCTTCAGGCTACGGATGAGTTAAACATGTCTAAAGTATATTCGATGCTTTCAGGAAACCCATATCTGGGTAAAGGCGGGGATGAGAGATTCGATGAAGTCTATGGCCAAAGCAATCTGGATCCGTTCACAGTGCATAACGATGAAGGCGGCACGAATGTTATGATGACCTATGGTCCCTGGGATTTAGCTCCGGGAGAAAGTGTGACTATCGTCGAGGCTGAGGGGATAAACGGATTGAATCGCCGGACGTGTGAAATCATTGGAAAACGGTGGAAGCGAGCCTATGAAAATTCCAGTGATAATGGACCTTTCACCCTACCGGATGGATCCACGACCACGGATAAAGATGTTTACAAAGATACTTGGTTTTATACGGGGAAGGACTCCATTCTTCTCACATTCAGCAGAGCGAAACGGAATTATGACGCAGGGTTTAATATTCCACAACCGCCTCAACCACCGACCATTTTTGATGTGGAATCAGGTGGGGATAGAATTTATTTGACATGGAATCCAAGTCCTTCTGAAAGTGAACCTGATTTTGCAGGATACCAGATTTATCGTGCGGTTGGAAAACCCGACACAACATTCAATCTTTTGACTGAGGTTGGCAAGGATGTACATGAATATGAAGACAGAACTCCTGTCCGTGGATTTTCATACTATTATTACATTTTAAGCGTCAATGATGGTTCCAATAATGTGGATGGCGTCACCAATCCTACCGGTCGGCTCCATAGCAGCCGGTTTTATACAAAGACCACCTCTCCTGCTTATTTAAAAAGGAAACAGGGGAATTCCTTTGATGATTTCAGGATTGTTCCAAACCCCTATAATATTACTTCAGCCAAGATACAATACCCCGATAATCCGGATCGAATTATGTTTTTAAATATACCGGGGCAATGCGATATCAGGATTTATACTGAGCGAGGAGATTTGATTAAGCTTATTCACCATACGGACGGTAGCGGTGATGAGGCCTGGAATTCGATATCTTCATCACGACAGGTTGTCGTAAGTGGTATTTATATCGTTCATATTGAAGTAACCAAAAATATTATCGATGACAATACCGGTACCACCCTGTTTCGGAAAGGAGATTCGGTGACCAGAAAATTTTCTATTATCAGATAATTTCTGATGAATGGATGAAATTCATTGATAAGTTCTGAATTCAATGATAGTTTTCCATGCTTCTTGGGAAATACTTAACCAGAATAAAAAAGTGGAGGAATAATGAGGAAATCGATATCATGGATTATGGCCATTTTGATGATATCCAGTCTTTCTTTCGGGAAATGGGTTTATGACAGTGATTTAGCTGTTAACAGCCAACCACACGGTGTTGTGGTTGCTCCGGATGGAAAGATATGGGTTGGCTATTATGGCTACACCGATACATTAGGATTACCGAACGATACCATTCCCATCAAACCGATTTATGTTTTCAATGCAGACGGAAGCCAGGCAAGTTTTTCACCGATAGAAATCTTGTCATGGGCCGACAGCCGTCAGGACACGATGTGGAACGGATGTCGAGGTATATCCCAGGATAAGGATGGAAACATTCTGTATTCAGCATACAATGATGTCTGGCAGATCAACTATCAGACCGGTGAACCGATGGGAGCCTTGTACGACTTTCCCGGTTCAGTAACCGAAGCGGCTGTGAACGCTGATGGATATATGTTCATCACCCAGGTTGTACCGTCTGGAAATCCAATTTGGGTGTTTGATGCATCCTTAGGTTTACCATCAACAGAAACCACAGCATTGGATTGGGCTGATGGATTAGTGAATGAGATTGATTATGGTACCAGCAGTGTAATCGGTCGGAATGTGTTAACCAATGCTTCCGGTACGGACGTATATCAAGGGAAGATATATGGCGGTACCCATAATAATGGTATGCTTCACTTCGTTGGAGACGATCCGGAAGCTGTGTTCAATTTGGATGACAGGATCTGGCGTGAAGTCATGTGGGTCAACGCCCTGGACTGGGGTTTGGACAGCACGATTTGGATGGGAACATACTGGGATGTAAGTGAAGGTGATTTCACCGGTTATTATGCCGTGGATCCCAGCGCAGGTTATCAGATCGTGAATACAATCGGAACCGGACCGGAACTGGGTCATTCGTTTGGATCTGTTTCCCAGAGTGATACGGTTTATGCTCCGCGCGGTATTTCATTCTCTGCGGATTCAATGACCGCTTATGTGGCTGATTTTGATGGAAACCGTATCCTTAAGTTTACGGAAGATGGAAGCGGCGCCGGTGATGTTCCGACGGAAGAAGTCCCGGCCACAAGTGATTGGGAATATGACAGTGATTTAGCTGTTAACAGCCAACCACACGGTGTTGTGGTTGCTCCGGATGGAAAGATATGGGTTGGCTATTATGGCTACACCGATACATTAGGATTACCGAACGATACCATTCCCATCAAACCGATTTATGTTTTCAATGCAGACGGAAGCCAGGCAAGTTTTTCACCGATAGAAATCTTGTCATGGGCCGACAGCCGTCAGGACACGATGTGGAACGGATGTCGAGGTATATCCCAGGATAAGGATGGAAACATTCTGTATTCAGCATACAATGATGTCTGGCAGATCAACTATCAGACCGGTGAACCGATGGGAGCCTTGTACGACTTTCCCGGTTCAGTAACCGAAGCGGCTGTGAACGCTGATGGATATATGTTCATCACCCAGGTTGTACCGTCTGGAAATCCAATTTGGGTGTTTGATGCATCCTTAGGTTTACCATCAACAGAAACCACAGCATTGGATTGGGCTGATGGATTAGTGAATGAGATTGATTATGGTACCAGCAGTGTAATCGGTCGGAATGTGTTAACCAATGCTTCCGGTACGGACGTATATCAAGGGAAGATATATGGCGGTACCCATAATAATGGTATGCTTCACTTCGTTGGAGACGATCCGGAAGCTGTGTTCAATTTGGATGACAGGATCTGGCGTGAAGTCATGTGGGTCAACGCCCTGGACTGGGGTTTGGACAGCACGATTTGGATGGGAACATACTGGGATGTAAGTGAAGGTGATTTCACCGGTTATTATGCCGTGGATCCCAGCGCAGGTTATCAGATCGTGAATACAATCGGAACCGGACCGGAACTGGGTCATTCGTTTGGATCTGTTTCTCAGGGTGATACGGTTTATGCTCCGCGCGGGGTTGCCTTTACAGATGATGGTGACTATGCCTACGTAGCTGATTTCGACGGGAATAGAATCCTGAAGTTCCGTAAATCAGGTGTAAGTATTGATCCAACCATTACTTCGGTACCGTTGGAATTCAAACTAAATCAAAACTACCCGAATCCGTTTAACCCAACAACCAATATCAACTTTGATCTGTACAAAGCAGGTCACATTAAACTAACAGTGTACGATCTTCTTGGTCGGCAAGTTGCTGTATTGGTTGATAAGGAAATGAAGGTAGGAAATCATACGATCACCTTTGATGCTCATAATTTTGCAAGCGGTATGTATATCTACACATTGCAAACGGATAATAAGATGATGTCAAAGCGTATGACACTTATTAAATAATCTTAATATTAGATTAGAAAAAGGGCCTCAATTGAGGCCCTTTTTTTATCGTTGAGATTTGAAATGTCGTAACTTCAATAGTCATTTATTCACCTTTGAGAGAAAACAATGTCAAAGTTAAAGCAAAACAATTCAGGATTTGTTTCAATCTTAGCCGGGATATTCATTTTGTCCCGGTTACTCATCGCCGGAAATCCAATATTAGTCAAAGGGATTCAAGATGGACAATTTCCGCGTTGGTCCCCGAAAGGATCGTATATAGCATACACGGGACCACAATATAAAGGAATTTATCTTTATTCAATTAAAGAAAAAACCACCCGCACTTTAACGGATGAGCCTTCTGCAGGATTTGGCATGGAGTGGTCACCCAAAGGCGATCAAATTGCTTCACGGGTAAGTATGTGGATGAATGACCGCCAATTATTTGCATTTGTATTATTTCCGGTTTCAAACAAATCTCCCATCTTTTTGACTGACTACCATTTAGGCATGTCCGGGATCCCTTGTTGGAATAGCGAAGGAACAAAAGTATGGCTAAATGGAAGTAAAAAAATTCAATCATGGAACATCTCTAATAATATTATTAATTCTGAAATAAACTGGGTGGTTGTCGGAAATAAGTTAATTCAGATTATGCAGAACGGTCAAAAAACAGAGTTTCCACTTCCTGAAGAGGGGGCAATACTGGAACCGGATATAGCATCGGATAATCAGCATATCGTTTTAAAAATAATGGGCGGAAATTTATGGATACTATCAGCAGACCATTCACCACCGGTCAACTTAGGTTACGGGGATTCTCCGCGATTTTCCCCTGATAATAATCGCGTATGCTATACCATTATAAAGGATGACGGGCATAGAATAACTGAATCTGATATTTATATTGCATCATTGAGCGGGGATTCAATACGAAACGTATCACAAAGTCCGAAAATTATTGAATTACATCCGGACTGGTCACCGGACGGGACACAAATCGTTTACGACACAAATGATGGAATGATTTGGACGATGGAGGTGTCAAAATGATTAAGGCGCTAAAAAGTATTTCCATCTTTTTAATTATTCCTGCTAGTTTGATTCATTCACAAGTTACAGGTTTGTCTGGATGGGATATTTGTATCGATCCAGGGCACAGTCAACACGAAAATATGGGGATATCCGGGTTTTCCGAAGCTGAAGAAGTCGTTCGCGTTGGCCTTCAACTTCGATCTTTGCTTTCACAAAACACGGATATTGATACGGTGTATATGACCAGAACCAATGATCAACAGGTTGTTGGTTTATATGATCGATCCGTTTATGCTAATACAGTCGGTGCGACATGGTTTCATTCTATTCATAGTGATGCAGGCGCAACCTCATCAAATCGAACATTATTACTGTGGGGACAACTATACAACGGAACACCTGACCCACCTGTTGGCGGAGAAGGAATGTCAGCTATTATAGTGGATATCCTAACACGAGGTATGAGAATCGCTACAAGTGGTTCCTGGGGAGATTGTTCTTTTTATGGGAATAATATTTGTAATGCATCATGGCCGGGACCTTACTTATCAGTTAACCGGAATACTTTAATGCCTTCCGAATTAAGTGAGGAAGGGCATCATACAAATCCCGCCCAAAATCAACTAGCCATGAATTCGGGCTATCAGCGATTGTTAGCCTATACGTTTTATTGGTCCATTCTTAAGCATCAAAACGTTTCACGGCCGCCTGTCCGTATCTGTACAGGAATTATCCGAAATGTTGAGACAGATATTCCGATTAATGGTGCCACAATATCTATTGGAGACAGGTCCGTAACCACGGATACGTGGGAATCTTTATTTAATCAGTATACCGATGATCCGGATGCCTATCATAATGGTTTTTATTTCTTTGATGATCTTTCGGACTCAAACTGGACTTTAGTAGTATCTGCTGACGGATATGATCCGGATACCCTTGAAGTAACGCCTATAGATACGTTCTTTACATTTAGAGATATTAATTTAGTTTCAAATGTTCCACCTACAATCGTTGAGACTAATCCGGCTGAAGGAGATTCAAGTTTCCCTGCTTGGGACCCCATCGAGATCAATTTCAGTCGTCCGATGAACCCAAGTGCAACTGAAGCTTCGTTTCAAATTGAGCCATATACTACTGGAAGTTTTAGTTGGACCAATCATAATCAACGAATGGATTTTACACCGGATAGCATTCAATTTGTGACCGACTATACGGTAACGATTGGTGAGTCAGCGCAGGACACTTATTCCCATTATTTTGATGGTGATTCGGACGGGATACCCGGGGGTGAATTCCAACTACATTTCCGAACCAGTCCAAGTGATATTTTCCCGCCTGAAATCCAATCAGTTTACCCATCAATGTCCAGCAATAATATCGAGATAAATCCGATTGTTCGCGTTACCTTTGATGAGGTAATAGGAAATCCAGATACATTATTTTCCACTATTTACGTTCAAAATTTCTCAAGCGGAGAAATAGTAGGAACTCAGCTGGGATACTATATAGTAAATAATCAAACGGTTGTGAATTTATTCCCCGACGATGTGTTAAATCCCGGATCCATTTACATTACGAGAGTATCGCCCGGTATTTCAGACCGGTTTGGTAATTCAATGGGGATTTGGCACTCATTTAGTTTTTCTACAGGATCAACGACACCTGTTATCAATTTAATTGATGATTTCGAATCAGGTCTCACTTCTAATTGGTGGACACCCTCTCAAAGTGGAAGTTCTGTTGGTTATATTGCCGATAGTACAGATATGAGCGCAAACACAGAAATAGTTAATCTACTTACTGGCAGTACGACTTCAATGGATGTTCGATATGGCTGGGATGAAAATGCTCCCGAATGGTTATTACGTGAATATTTAGGGGGTGGTCTGCCGCGTGGGATGACGTTTACCGGAAATGACATACTGCAGTGCTATGTTTTTGGAGATGGTTCCGGAAATCAATTTCGTTTTGCAGTGGATGATCATTTACCGTCCACGGCAGCTGAATATCACGAGGTTAGTCCCTGGATTACGGTCGATTGGATTGGATGGAAACGGGTTCGTTGGAATATGGCAACTGATGGCACCGGCACCTGGTTAGGAGATGGAAATCTAGACGGGAATCTGCGAATCGATAGTATCCAACTCACCCATGTACCAGGACAACCCTCGACTGGGCATTTCATATTTGATGACCTGTCAATCGTTTCTGATGAAGAGATGAATACAGAGAATAACAGTGAAATACCTAATCAATTTTCTTTGAGTCAGAATTATCCCAATCCTTTTAATCCGGTAACAACCATCCAATATTCTGCTAATAAAGAATCAACGATTCGATTGATAATATATAACGTGCGCGGACAACAAGTACGCAAATTAGTTTCAGGATTAATCTCCGCAGGAAATCATAGTGCGACCTGGGATGGCCGTGATGATTACGGTTCATTGGTAAGTACCGGAACCTATATTTACCGTCTCGAAAAAGACGGGAAATCCATTTCAAGAAAATTGGTATTTATTAAGTAATCCAATATTTTTTGGATAATTGATTTTGGAGTGTGGATAAATATCTTTATCCACGCTATAAAAGTTATTTTAGGAGCATCATGCGTATAACTGCGGTTCTATCTTCTGTAATAAGTCGACAAAAGTAGATTCCCGAAGATACTTTTCTACCTGAATCGTCTAATCCCGACCAGGTTGCAACATGTGTTCCGGCAGGTAAGTTTTTATCTACTAATTTTTGAACTTCCTGCCCCATAAGGTTGTAAACAGTCAAGGATACGGCAGAGGTTTTATCCAAATCAAAACGAATTGTAGTCTTTGGATTAAATGGATTTGGATAATTTTGATAAAGAACAAATTTACTTGGTACGACCGGAATATCATTCTTAACAGCTAGTTGATCTGTTTTTTTAATTGCCCTGTAATTATCAAAATATATTGTCCCGGTAGATACTCCAATCCCAGGGTTATAAGTCATTTGAAAACTGTCGGTGCGCAATGTACCCTCAAGTATTCCGTTTCCCAGCCAACTACCAGTTTCACCTGCACCCAAATCCCAGGATACCAACCGCCAGCCTTTCCAATTGATTTCGATCCACGGGCTTACTTCGTGATACTCGGCTGCTGTACTTGGGAGGTGATCATCCAAACAGAATCGGAAATAATTGGAGCTGCCGTCACCGTATAAATATGTTTGGAGCGTATAGGACGTATCAAATTCCACAGCACGAGGGTCACCTCCGCCTAAATATTCACGTACCAGCCAGTTATCTGCATTTGTATCCCAAACATAGTGGAGTTTTGCCGATTTATGCGGGGAAGTACCGGGTAAATAGACTGAGGATGATGTTCCAAATGAAGTACCGGCTAAAATCCCAATTGTAGATCCGGAACCCGATGGCGCCCACCAATCATTTACATCCGGGAAATTCGAAATTGTCAGGATTTCGTCATAAATCAAAGGTTCGGTACTAAAATTAACAGATATTGCATCAGACATGGGGTTGCCTAAGAGGTCTGCTATCGTAGAATCAATTCCTAAAATATAGTTTTGATTGGGTGCAAAATTTTCGGAGGGCCTAATTGAATAAATTGTTTGTTCATTTAAAGTAGATAACTGGTGCGCAAATCCTATTGCGTTTGACCCTTCGGATAGGGTTACTCCGTTTAATGTATTGGTTAGAATTTGCTCATCAAATACAATCGTAATGACTTCACCAATTTCAATGTCAGGGTTTGATCCTGAAAGATCAAGATTAAGTTCATCAATTTCCGGGCCCCAAATATCTTCTGCTTCGGTAATGAAATGAATCACCTGCCCATCACCGGGAATTCCGTCGTTATTGCCATCAAATTCGACATTGTTAATATCGGTTAAACTGGAATCAATAGTGATATTGATTTCCTGTGCGTAGGGTAAATTTTGATAGAAAGCCACAGTCACATTTCGGTGATCACTTCCCCATAATAATGAAAAACCGATTTCAGAATCACAAGTAATCTTAGAATTAGCATTTTCTATATTGATAGTTTTAGAGAAGTATAATGTCGGATCTGTATTCACTCTGATCGTGTCATTCGATTCTGGATCAGTACTAAGTAATGTAGGAGGAAATGAAGGAATGGAATCTGAAATTTCCAAATTTGACGGTGAAGATTCCTTCCAAAAGCGATTTGCACTTGTAGCGTAATAAGAGTATTGCCCGTTATAGTCTTGAGTCCCTGTGAATGAATCGATTAGCTGAAAGGAAGAATCTGTGAGTTGAACACTTATTATTTTATCATGATTTGAATCCGAAACAGTTGTGTCTGTGCGATAAACTATAGTCCAATATTTGGTAGTTGTGTCAGTTGGGGTAACCGTTACTTGATAAGTAAGGGAATCAAGCGATGTCAAAGATAAGGTTGGAGATTCCGGTGCAATACTGTATTCGTTTATATTTTGAGGTTCCTTTGTTCGACGTTTAAAAAAGGTGGATCCTGCTTCTTCCCAATAATCATGTAACTCCCATGTCCCGTAACTGAAAAATTGAAATCCATTCACCCAATGTATTTGGCGACATGCATTGACAATACTTGCATGATTATTCCAGGCATTATTATCCGATAATACATAGGAGCCAGGCCCGACCGAATACAAGTTCATTGCTTCAATACCGGGTTGAATATAGTCACTCCAGCAATTAGGACAATTACCGACCAACATACCATTGAAATCCATTGCTGAGGTCCAGTGATAATGCATCGGTGTGAGTTGATCTACATAATGCTCATTGTACCAGAGAGCAGCATCTTGAAAGACAGATCCATACCCTTGCCAACCGGACCAGTTATACTTACCTAAAACAGCCGTTGATAAACGTACCCAGGGTTTTACCGCTTGAATAGAATCGTGTAGATCAGACACAAAAGTCGTCACGCCCCAGCGCCACCAATCTTCCCAAGATGAAAATCCATCCGGAATACCCGCGCTATACGGATGATCTATGTCATATAAGTATCGTCCCGAACGATTGTTGTTTAATTCTTCAATCTCTTCTTCGGTCAACATTCCGTCCAGCTTTCTAATTTGTTCCTCTATTGGAGGGATTTCACTGCGGCCTGAATTAGAATATTCGTTCCATCGTACATAGTCTAAATGCAATCCATCAATATCGTAGTTGTTTACCAATTCCATTGCGACATTGATTGTATAGGCTCTTACAGAATCCAATCCGGGTGAAAGAGCTCGATAAGAATCCATTGCATTGCCATCCTGATCTCTGCAAATCCATTCAGGATGTTCATATGCAGGTGTACCGGGTGCTGTACTTGATGTTTGGAAAGCGTTGAACCATGCATGCACTTCCATTCCTCTGGCATGGGCCTGTTCTACAAGATAAGCTAAGGGATCATACCCGGGGTTCGATGACCCAATATAAGCGCCCCAGGGTTCAAAAGATGAAGGGAAGTATACTGTACCCGATTGACGAACCTGAAAAATAACCGCATTCATATTTGCGGTTTTCATATTGTCCAAAATTTCTCGAATTTTAGCCTTACCTTGAGTTACAGAATAAGATGATGATGTCCATTCCCAGGTGATGACCCAGTTTGACCGGAATTCAGCATTTGTAGTTTGCCCGCCAAGTCCGGTAACAAATAGAAGGACGAATGAAATAAAAATTTTCTTTTTCATCTGAAGACTCCCCTTAATAATCGCAATATTCAATTTAACACGAATCAAAATTAGCTGAAATGTAAACTGTGTAACATTTGATGATTGATAAAAATATGCTTACTACTTTCTCTTGAAAGACATTGTGACTTTACGTATTAATTATTTTTAGGATATCATTAATTTTCTTTAGGACGTATAATGATACAAACGAATTACTTTTAATTTCATCGATACTGCACATAAATTGAATGAAGTGATTTATGGAGGGTGTTTCAACATGAAGGTTAAAGATAAATTCAGTTATTGGAAGGTTATTCTACTGGGATTCGGTTTTATGGGCG
>CAZJWP010000022.1:0-25145 GCA_964549745.1 uncultured bacterium
GTTTTTGGGTGAGCCCCATTAGGCTAAGGAATTCAACTCTCAGCATCTCCCCCGGGTGGAATTCTAACCTGAATAATTCTGATTAAGTTCTTGAAGTTCAACAACAGAATCCAATTAGTCCGATTTCCTTAGCAATTACCTTATTTTATCCCGATATAGAGAAACCACGGTCTATGGCCATGGTTGAAAAATTTTTAATCATCCCGCGATCGGGATGTCGCTCTTATGGACGTCATTTACAAGATACCACGGAGTTTTCCCGTGGGACTCCATTATTCTAAAAATCCTTTATCAAATTAATGGATTTTTCTTTTCATGCCACAAATACCAACCCAGGAAATAGAAACTGGCCGCAGCAAAACAGAACCAGGCTTCCCAGGCGAACATACGACGAATCAGCATATTATTGACGGGATCAGTGGAAAGCATCCGCAAGCCGCCGTACAATCCGCCGATGATAAAATTCAAATACACAACAGCATGGATCCAATTCGCCCAGCGTGCTTTTCCCTTATGTTTTTCCCACAGCGCAATACCAATCATAATCAGAAAAGCCACATAAAGCAGCGCTTTGGACATTTCTGCCAGCGACGTGTAAAACATATGAAACGTCATTGAATTATTTCCTTTCGTTTGAAAAAAGTTGGACATCAATCATGGTCAGTAAAACCACCGGTGCGAATAGAATAACCAAAATTCCATAACTCACCGGATGAACCTGCCAAGCGCCGGATGGTAGGGTACCGATCAAAAACAGCCCGGCGGAATACAGGGAACCAGACAGGGCAATGATTTCCATATTGCGTTCAAGAGGATGGTGCTTCAGCATGGTCCACACAAAACCCCAGGCAAAGGGAATAAAAAGAATGTCCATTGCGGCAGTGCCGATGAGGAAACGCGCCGCATCCGGACTCCATTCGCTGACAGCGGGAGCGGGAAAACCGATTTTACCGGTGGAGTAATAGTGGACACCCGCCCACATTAATGCGGCTAAATGAAAAGACTGTAAAACGCCGTAATAAATAACCAGACTCGTACGAATGGATTTGATTTTCAAAGACATGAACAAACATACGCGATTTATATAAAAGAAAAAAGATGGATTCTAACCGGACTTTGGGAGGGTGAGATCAAACGAAATTTTAACTTTGTCCAACAGCTTTAACGGTTCGACACCAAAAAGCGGCAGATCAAAAGCTGTGAGTGAAAACTGAAATGTCCCGACGGCATGAAGCGTTCCGTTTTCCTTCAGAGTGACTATTATAGCTTGTGTTCTTGTTACCCGATTGATAGTGAACTGTCCGGTCAGTGTGTCCTGACCCGGCTTTAGAGCCGCTGCTGTTTCTGCCTGGAAACGGATGTTCGGAAAAGAATCCGGTTCAAAAAGAAAATGGTCCATATTCCAATCGCGAAGCATGTTGCCGGTATGGATTTCACTCACCGGTACCACCACGCTAATGGTTCTATTCCCAGCGCTGTCCGGACCGGTGATCTGAATTCGGAACGAATCAACAATAATCGGAAAAGTATGTGTTCTGGCAAATCCGGTGCCTTTTATAATGCCTGAATTCTGATCCAGGATCAGGTTTCCTCCATGAAGCAAAGAAATACAAAAGAGTATAAAAAGTAAGTAGTGCTTCATTTGTGCTTATTTCAGGATGACTAACAAAATTTTGAACAAAATCGTCACTCCGGACAAAAGTCCAATAATCGCCGGGAGATACAATTTCCTTTCCAGGCAGGGCCGAATACTGACAAGCGCCAATAAGGCGAAGCCAAGTCCCGGATAA
Source organism: uncultured bacterium (assembly GCA_964549745.1). GTDB lineage: Bacteria > Fidelibacterota > Marinisomatia > Marinisomatales > J089 > J089. Next base: position 1,791 of record CAZJWP010000022.1, read on the forward strand.
ATGGACGAAAGCCGGGTTGGGAAATTCACAGCCAGGATTGGACCCTTCACCAACCGAAAGATAGTTAAAATGATGACAACCGTCAAAAACCACCCGGCGAAATTGGTCCAGGGAATACCGTAGTATTTTCCCGGATGATGCCAAATCCAACGATCTTCGTCCACCGCTACAGGATCGAGGATAAAATCAATGACAGTCACAATCGCCGCGGTGGAAAAGATTACCGCCCAGGAAAGAGTGATATGTTCTCCGGTCGGAGAATTCCACAAGAGAATTGTCCAGAATCCGGCATAGATCAATCCGGACCAGGCTAAAGGATAACACAGCGGTACACCGCCGGGATTTGGCAATGGACAAGCCGCATCCGTGTAATGATACCGCCCAAAGATCCATCCGTGATTCACGCCCAGATATTCGATAATAAAACTGACTACAAAACCAAGTAACAATAATAGAAAAAAGGGCAGCGGACCCAACGTTTGAATACCATGATATGCAAACAAACCCAGAAAAACCAAAGCCTGGACAATGCGAAGCTTTTCGGCAGCCTGGTAGCTCACACGGTTTTCCAGAATCCGATAACCGAAGACTACGGAAAGGAACAGCAAAATGAAGATACTAATGAACAATGTGTCAGACATTTTATTTAGTGAAAACGAAAATTAGTGGAAACGGTATTCAAAAGCGGCCGGGCGAAGGGATAGACGATTCGGAAGAATTTTAACCATCGGTCAAAACCCGAAGGTGATTTCAGAAACCGCCGCCGCAACGCCATGGAACGGTTCAACCGGGGTAGAATTTCCCGTTCGCAGGAGTGGGAATACAGGGTGACGGTTCGAACCGGTGACCAGTCTTTTTTCAACGCGTCGGAAATAGCCTCACCGGCAAGTTTCCCCGAAAGGAGGGCGTTGCGGATGCCTTCCCCGCTCAGGGGGTCCATGAAGCCTGCGGCGTCCCCGGTCAACAACGCGCCGGGGAAGGCATAAGGACCGGGGTCCACGGCGGTGAACCAGTAGGATCCGGCCTTTGGTGAACTTATTTGTGTGTCACTGGAAAACCGTTCCCGGATTTCAGGTTTGGCCAGAAAACGGTTCAAGGCTGAATTCAAATGATCCTGACCGATATTGTAATCATCCAGATCGATTCCCAATCCGATATTAGCGCGATCCGGACCTAAGGGGAAAATCCAGGCATAACCGGGAAAAACTTCGTCAATGAAATGAAATTCCACCGTATTGGCGTCGCAATGAAAGGGTTCAGCATAAGCCCGTATGGCAACACTGTGTGTGGGTGGCTGGGATTCCATTAACGAGCGTCGTACAATCGAGGTTGAACCATCCGCACCGACAATATAGTGTGCGGATATTTGTAATTCTTTATTCCCGGCTCGAAATCTGATACCGCTGACTGCTTTGGAAGTCTGGAGGAGTTCGGTCACACGTCCCCGGCGAAACTCCGCGCCCAGATCCATGGCTTTCCTGAGCAACACATGATCGAATGAAGCCCTTTCAGCCATGATAAAACGGTTCCCGGGATTGATGGGCTCAACCGATAGATTGACCTTTGTCCCGTTAGGAGAAGATATAACCAGCCGTGAAATGGACGGGAATTGGGCGGCGTTTATTTCCGGGAGGACACCCAGTTCTTCCAAAATTTGAACCGCACCGGGGAGAATGGCATCACCGCAAGGTTTTTCCCGGGGAAATTCGGAGGAATCCACGATCAGAACTTTTTGCCCGGCCTGTGCCAGTGGTATCGCAGCCGCAGATCCGGCCGGTCCCGCACCTACGATGATTACGTCATAATCCATTATTAAGTTTACTCACATATCAAGGAAGAATGAGAGGGGATAAGTTTTTAGGTTTACCACTCCGCGGCTCGTTTATTCAGAGAAGGTAAAATAAATAGAGACTTCCGGGTCTAAAACCTGGAAATATAATGTAGGGTTCGCGAAAATTTTACACTATCAGTCAAATCTGAGCGACTCAATCGGATCCAATTGCGCTGCACGATAGGCCGGATATATCCCAAAACCGATTCCAATAATTGAACAAACAACCAATCCGATAATCACCCAGTTCACCGGAATAACAGCCGGGACATGAAACAAAACAGCGACAATATTGCCACCGGCAACACCCAGGATAACGCCTGCCAGACCGCCAATCTCACTAAGGAAAAAAGCTTCCGACAAAAATTGGGTCAGGATGTCTCTCCGATTTGCCCCAATCGCTTTGCGGATTCCAATTTCCTTGATCCGCTCGGTCACGGATACAAGCATGATGTTCATAATTCCGATACCGGCTACCAGTAATGCGATCACACTGATGGCCAAAGCAAACAATTTTACGCCGCTGGTAAACTGGCCAAAGGTATCGATCAATGCACTGTTGGAGACCACCTCAAAATCATTTTCTTCTCCGGGCGGCACTTTACGGATTGTTCGAAGGATACCAATTGTTTCGTCCATGGTCTTATCATACAACTCCTCAGATTGTGCTTCCACGGTAATATCCAGCGAAGTCCAGTGATGGCTGAAATTCTGTAGATAGGTAGAAATCGGGATCATCACATAATTGTCCTGGCTCTGCCCGAACATTTCGCCGACCCGTTCTGTAATGCCTTGCACACGAAAGGAAAGCCCGTTGATTGAAATGGTTTTCCCCAATGGGTCTTCAAACGGAAACAACTGATCCATCACATCCGGCGCTAAAACTGCTACACGTCGTGAAAGTCTAACATCTTGAGTCGTAATATCATGGCCTTCATTTACGAAGGTATTGTAGGAGCGCAACGTGCCATCGTCGCCCCCAAGAAGGTAATATTTTGAACTTACTTTTTTATCTTTATACCGGAAAGAAACACCACCGGTCCCGTCAGAAGCACTGACCTGACTGGGGAGTTTTGCCCGTTCCTTTAACGCTTCATATTGATCCAGTGTGATATTCTGTCGGTTGTGATATTTATGCCGGTTCCCGCCTCCAATTTGTATCGCCGGGTATTTTTGAATCTCAAACGTGTTCGCGCCAAAAATATTCAAACCGGATTCAATTGAACTTTCCAGAGTGCCAATAGCGGTCATAACGCCAATCACGGAAAAAACACCAATTGCAATTCCCAATAGCGTCAAACTGGACCGCAGTTTGTTATCGCGGATAGCTTCCAGAGCCATGCGGAAGCTTTCCTTGATGGTATTTTTTAGATGACTTCGTTTTGTATGGGTATTACTCATAGTGCAAAGCCTCAATTGGATCGAGTCGGGCTGCCTTAAAGGAAGGTGCAATTCCTGAAATGACGCCAACAAGCACAGACAACACTACGGACACTACACCAAGCCACAACGGCATAGCCGATGGAAAAACAAATTTATCGATGAGCAAACTTCCTCCATAGGCCAAGCCAAGACCGATCAGCCCAGCCACAAGACAGATGAAGACGGCCTCCATTAAAAACTGTCCAAGAATCAATGTACTGGTTGCACCGATCGCTTTCCTGACACCGATTTCCCGGGTCCGCTCCTTAACCGAAACAAACATAATATTCATGATTCCAATTCCACCTACAACCAGGGACAGGATCGTTATAAAAACGCCGGTGCCTCCGATAGCCAGTTTGATCATGCTGTATTGGGTCTCAAATGCTTTTTGTTGATTAATGCCAAAGTTATCTTTTTCCTGTGGTCGAAGTCCGCGAATACGCCGCATAACGCCGCGAACTTCCTCGGCGGCATCGTCCACGTTCCCAATGACTTTCGCATCGATTTCCATATGGCCGCGCCGGGAAAAAAGCCGGGTGAAGGTTCCCAGTGGAATGATGATCTGATTATCCAGGCTAAATAACCCCAAAAAACTGCCTTGTTTTTCAATCACTCCAATGACACGAAATTTCACACCGCTGACTTTAAATTTTTCACCAAGTGGATCGCGGTTTTCAAACAGACCTTTAGCTACATCAGCACCAATAACGGCTACGTGACTTCCGGAGCGATCTTCGCCACCAGTGATGAATCGACCCCGGCCAATGTTCATAAAACTGGTTTGAAGATACTCGGGCCGCGTTCCGCGCATTCGGACACCGGACAAACTCAGATCGCCGCGAGAAACATCCACACCACGCGTCATGACCGGCGTCGCCGCCACCACAACATTGGAATATTCCAGCAGTTTATCCGCATAATCCAACTGCATATCCGGGCGATTGCGCATTTCCCACCAGTCCATATCACTGAACCATTCATACTTACTGATAAACAATACATCTTTTCCTAAAAAGGACATTGATTTTTCAAAGGACCGATCGAGCCCGGAAATCAACGTACCCATCAACGTCACGGCCAGAACACCGATGACAATTCCAAGCATCGTTAGAACAGCTCGACTTTTATTTCCCATGATCGCCTGAAGTGCGATGCGGAAGTTTTCTAGGAGGAGAGTAAACATTCTTTATCCCTGGCCGGCTCAGTCTTCCGGTTTATTTCCCGTGACCGTTTTGTTCGTCGCTGGCAATCCGGCCGTCAAGAAGATGGATGGTGCGCTGGGCATGGGCAGCAATATTGGCTTCGTGAGTTACCAGAATAATGGTATTTCCACGGGAGTGAAGGTCGTCCAGTATTTTCATGATCTCCTCCCCGCTTTTTGAATCCAGGTTTCCCGTGGGTTCATCGGCCAGGATGATTGAAGGATCCGTTACCAGCGCCCGGGCGATGGCCACCCTCTGACGCTGACCGCCGGAAAGTTCATTCGGGCGATGTGTCATACGGTCCCCAAGCCCCACTTCGGTTAAAGATTTTTCCGCGTTTTCGATCCTTTCATCCCGGGGAATATTGGCGTAGATCAGGGGCAATTCCACATTGCGCAAGGCGGTAAGTTTGGGCAGGAGGTTGAAGGTCTGGAAAATAAATCCAATTTTCCGGTTTCGAATCGATGCCAGTTGATTGTCATCCATCTCGTGAACCATTTCACCGCCAAATTCATAGGTCCCTTCCGTGGGTGTATCCAGGCAACCGATAATATTCATAAGAGTGGATTTCCCTGATCCACTGGGTCCCATGACGGAAATATATTCGTTTTCATGGATAGTCAGATCCACCCCGGCCAGGGCATGGACTTTTTCCGTACCGACTTCGTAGATCTTCTTAATGTCAGAAAGTGAAATCAACGTGTTCATAAGCGGGACTACTTCGTTTCCGGTGCAGCAGGTTTATCTTTGGACTTTCCCGGTTGTTCGGAGATTTCAACAACCTGCTCATGTTTCAACTCCCGGCTGATGGCTTTATACGAGCCTACAACGATATCGTCTCCTTCGCTGAGTCCTCCCAGAACTTCATAATGGGTATCGCTTGAGATCCCGACCTTTACTGGCACCACCAAAGCGATTCGCTGATTGTCTTTCAGTGGGCGCTTACTGTATTTATGATCCGGATCGGGTACAACCTTGAAGACGACCTCCAGCAGTTTCTTCTTTTTCCGGTCATTTGGTCCACTCATCATTGCCATGTCATCTTTCTTTTTCTTTGATTCTTTCCGCATTTCCGCCTGTTTCGCATAATCTTCCGACCGGACCGTCAGGCTCTGAATTGGTATGGCCAGAACGTTTTTCCGAACATCGGTGATGATATTGGCCGTGGCACTCATCCCGGGGCGAATCCGATCAGGTACATCCAGCATGCGAATCTTTACCTGGAAGTTTGTGACCTGTTCCTGGGTGCCGGACCCGGTAGTGGTCGCCACGTGAGCGATCTCATAAACGATCCCTTTATATGTTGTATCCTGGAACGCATCAATTTCAATTTCTGCCGTATCTCCAACAGACACCGAAACCACATCGTTTTCGTTTACATCCACCAATACATCCATTTTGCTCAAGTCCGCGACGATCATCAGAACATCCGCCTGAAAGGTTGACCCCAATGCCATTTCACCCACTTCTTTATTAATGGCAGTTACGATTCCATCCTGGGGCGCCATGATACGGGTTTTATTCAGCTCATCTTGTCTGGAATCCAGACTTGCCTGGGCCTGCTCAAGCTGCCCTTTGGCCAGTTCATAGCTGGCTTCGATTCCTTCCATTTCCTGTTTTGAGACCAACTGCTGAGCAAAGAGCGCTTCGATACGTTCCTTTTCCGCCTTCACTTTTTTCACATTGGCTTCATTGGATTTCACCGAAGACATCGCCTGGGCGACTAAAGCTTTGTGCTGGGTTTGATCCAGGGAGATCAAATGCTCTCCTGTTTTGACCGTATCCCCTTCTTCAACCGTGATTTCCGTTATCCAGCCCGAGGTTGTGGCGCTGATTTTCACTTCCCTTTCCGGGTCAATCTGACCACTGGCATTCACTTTATGGATAACCGTTTTATGGGTAACCTTTTCCGTTTCCACTTTGGTTGCTGTGGAATTGGATCGTTTCAGATTGACAACTACAATCACGGCCAATACGACAACAACAATGATCGCAATTATCCAGCGTTTCTTTTTTGATATTTTCCGTGACTTAGACACAATGGTATTCCTTTTTAATATTAATAATCTGTTTTATCCAGGACACCCATTAGCGCATCGACTTGCGCTTCCTGTATTTTGGCATCGTAAAGGGTAGTAATGACATCTGACCGTGCTTGCACCACCGAAACCTGGGCATCCAGCACTTCCAATATGGTGGCGGATCCCAGGGCATAGCGTTTTTCCGCCAGATTGAGATCTTCTTCAGCGGATTGCAACACATCCCGCGTGATCGGAATGATATCGTGATACGATTTTAATCCGTCCAGAGCTGTGGAAAGTTGAACCTGTAAATCTTTAATAGTAGACTGTTCATTATAGACTTGCTGTTTCGCAGCAATTTCCGCTTTCTGAACCCGCGTGGAAAGATCGAATCCGGTAAAGAGCGGGAAGGAAAGTGTTAATCCACCGGAAAAAGACCAATTATCCTGGTAAGCCTGAGCCAGTTTGCTCAGGGAATCGGTTGAAGCGCCATAGCTCAACCGGTAGGTTAATGAAGGCAGACGCAATCCTTTCACCAGTTTGAGCGAGAGGTTGGCATCTTGAACCAGGGATTTGATTGCCAAATAAGCCGGATTGGAAGATTCCAGGGCGGCCAGAGCCAGAGAGGGCTCGGGAACCGGCTTCAGATTCCGTTCTCCTTCATTTAACGAAATGGCGGCGCTCTCCGGTGACCGCCCCATGGTGTTCAGTAAATCCCGTTTCGCAGATTTCAAAGCAAGCTGACGATTGAGAAGGTCCATTTTTGCCTGTCCGGCTTTGACCTGTGCTTTCAGTAAGTCGGTTTTTTTAACCGAACCTAATTTGAATTGTTGATTCACCAGTTCAACCTGACTGTTGGCCAAATCCAGGTTTTTCTGAGCTACATCCAAAAGTTGTTCTGCCTTGAGCTGGGAATAAAAAGCCCGTTCCACAGCCAGGATGACATTGATCCGGGTTTGACGCGTTTGCTGTTTGGCCACAATAATCGAATTGGATGCCTGAGCAATGGTATTCCACCAACGCCCGCCGTCATAGATTGTCCCGCTGGCGGAGATGCCGTTGGAAATGGATGTTGTGCTGCTTACACTGGAAATTGGTTTTCCGGTAACCGGATCCAATGCGAATGTCCGTTTCGGAAATCTGGATTCCTGCCATCCGCCACTGAGACTGACCGACGGTATGACATTGGAATATGATCCCTTTTTCCCTTGTTCGGCTGACCGGATATTCAGGTTGGCCGAAAGAAGCGTTTCTTTCTGTGACAGGGCTTCTTTGACACAATCATCCAGGGTGAGTGACTGAGCGGAAATCAGGACCGGCAGAAAAAGAGCGCTCAGTCGAAAAAAGTTTATTTTCATACAATCCCCTAATTAAATACGGCCGCGATTCCGGCCGTTATCAATAAAAGCACAAACCAGAGAACAAGCAACGCACCCATGTATTTCCCGGTTCCTTTCTTGTAGATAACACCCAGCCCGATGGCGATTAAAACGATACGCCAGAGCGCAAATAGATCAATCCCCGCAAAAAAGGTGTTCACAAAACCGCCTTTAGCGCCAAGATTAAGCAAACCAAGACCCGTATATATTTCCATGGTCCACTTAGTGAGCATTAACGGAATTTTTACGATTAACTCCAGGATACTGACCAAATAACTCCACGCCGTGATTCCAAAAATGGTACCATACGATGCCTGTCCTCCAAAAATGAAGTTGCCAATGACCAGGGCCATGAGCGCCATAAAAGCAGCACGTATCGGCATGTTTAAACCGGAGACCGTCCAACTGACTGCTTGCATCGCCGGGGACGGATTGTCAAACCGGTCTTTCATTTTTGTCATGGCATCGTCTTTTTGTTCCGGGGTCAATTGAGCGTTGTTTTCAATCCGGTTGGTGACTTGCTGAAATTGAGCATCTTTAGCCAGGTCCCTTAAATAAAACATGCTGACCAAACCTGCGATCACCAGCAAGATAACCGGAGGCCAGAACAGCGATTGACCGGATTTCTGTTCGGAAGATTCAGCCTGATCGCGAAATTCTTCAAAAAATTCACCGGGCGCAATAAACAAACTGATAATATGTTTAAATAATGTCATGGTACCCTCTCAGTAGGATTTAAGTTGGTTTAGACGCATCCTTTGGCAAATCGTTGTCATCGGATTTGGATTGAGGAAGTGCTTTTTTCAATTCCTGTAAATAGGCAAATGCCGCTTCATACGTGTTCTCAATTTGCCCATCCAAAATAGCGTCTTCGATGGCGGTTTTGATCTTCCCGACTTCCCGGCCTTCGGTGAGTTCGCATTCTTTCATGATCACATCGCCGCGTACCGGCGATTGAAAAGCTCGCATGGCGTCCCGTTCGGTCACGTCCTGCATTTTCTTTTCGACCCGGTTGAAATTGCCCAGGTATCGTTTGACCAAATTGGGATTTTTGGTTGTGATATCTGCCCGGCACAGGGTCAAGAGGTCGTCCAGATCATCACCGGCTGCAGCCATGACACGCCGAATGGCCGAATCGGTGACTTCCTTTTTCGCCAGAGCAATGGGTCGCAAATGTAAGCGGATGAGTTTCTGGATGTACTCTTTCAGCTCCTTGGAAAGCTTCATCCGCCGCGCCACTTTTTCAAACATGCGTGCGCCGATCTCATCATGGCCGTGGAAGGTGAATCCTTTCTTCGGGTCAATGCGCCGGGTCCGGGGTTTGGCAATGTCGTGGACCAGCGCCGCAAAGCGAATGCGTGTTTTGTCCGATAATTTGGCAGCATTGTCCACAACTTGAAGGGTGTGAAAAAATATGTCTTTGTGATGCCATTCTTTCGGTTGGTCCAGGCCCACCATGACCTGAATTTCCGGGAAGACATGAGCCAGAAGGCCGGTTTTTTCCAGGATTGAAATCCCGATCGATGGCTTGGGTGTGGACAGGATTTTTAGCAATTCGGCGGTAATACGTTCCCAGGAAACGATATTGATTCTTGACGCCTGGGATCTCATGGCAACCAGAACCGATTCATCCACCGAAAAGTTCAGTTTGGACGCAAAATACGCGGCCCGAAGCATCCGCAACGGATCCTCCGAAAATGTGACGTTCGGATCCAGCGGCGTCACCAAACGGCGCTGATGCAAATCGGCGATGCCGTTCCAGGGATCGTGAAGTTCGCCGAAGCGGTCCGGATGGAGATCCATGGCCATGGCATTGATGGTAAAATCCCGGCGGGACAAATCCCCTTTCAAATCGGTGTACTTCACCTGGTTCGGTTTCCGGGAGTCCGAATCGTAGGTTTCCGTCCGGGCGGAGGCCACTTCAATCTCCATCGGTTGGCCGGGAATGCGTGCCGTTCCAAACTTGGGGAAAGGCACCACCGTGTGGCGTTCCAGCCGTTCTGCCAGTTTGTGAGCGAATTCCACACCATCGCCAACGACCATAATGTCAAGATCAGTTAGCGGTGTGCCCAAAAACAGGTCGCGGACCACGCCGCCTACCACATACGTTTCGATATTAAGCATTTGGCCAAGCCGTCCGGCTTCAGCCAGAGAATGAGACGCCTCCGGGACCGGAGCGAGTAAATCACGAATATTGGTCATAGCGAAAATTACGGAGATTCACGGATGGGAAGACAGGAAACATGGAAGATGAGAGACGATGTGAAGTGTTGGATGTTGAATTTTGGATGATGAATAAAAAATGGAAAGTAAAATTAATTGGTATGACGTAATGACGATTCACGAATCGCCCGATTTTATCCGGGAGTTTAATTGAGAAACGATTTTTCGTGTTTAAGTACGCATTTCTCATCCACAAAACGCAACAATCCCACTCCATTACAATGGGCTTTAGGATTTACCCGCCTTGGAAGGGACGGGAATAATGAAAATGAATGATAAAGACGTTCACGCCTTTATCAAAATTAGAAAAAACGCCCCTGGTTTAACCAGAGGCGTTTTGATTATAACAAGATTTGGTGATCGGATCACTTCAACAGCACCACCTTCCGTACCTGCTGAAAATCCCCGGCCTTAAGACGCACCAGATACACCCCGGCGCTCACCGGCTGGCCGTGGTTATCCTGGGCTTCCCAGCGCAGGGAAAAACGTCCCGCGTCCAGCTTTTTGTTCACCAGCTCCGTCACTTTCTGTCCCAGCATGTTGTACACCGTTATGGTGACAAATTGCGCCTCCGGCAGATCAAAGTCGATGGTGGTCGCCGGGTTGAAGGGATTGGGATAGGCCGGATGCAAGGCATATTGATAGGGTGAGGTCATACCGGGTTCCGTTCCCAGTTCCGTCATATCCACCGTAAGGGCGAAAGGTCCGTTCCCAGCCTCCGTAACCAGACTCGTATCCGCGGCGGTGACACTCCAGGTTCCCGTGGCGATGGAATCCACGGCAATCATGGGTAATTGATACACTAACCAGGCAGTGGTATCGGTCGCCGCACTCATTTCGATCCAGTCTCCCAAAAAGGTGATAGATTCGGAAAATTCCAAGCTGTATTCAATGGCATCGTCGTCAACATCCACAGAAGACGACCAACGGAAAAACAGGGTATCGCCCAGAGTCTCAGGCGTGATGGTCAAGGTGTGATCATCTGCGGGCGTCAGCAATGCAAAATCGCCGGGTGCATCGTTCACCGGATGAACGGTGATGGACACCATGGCCGTGTCGGCGGCCAATCCATCACTGACGGAAAAGGCAAATGAATCGTGACCGAAAAAGTCGGGATCGGGCGTGTATTGCCAGACGGAACTGTTGCCGTTTAAAATTCCGTACAACGGATCCGACACCAACGCGAAACTCAACGAATCTCCATCGGGATCATCAGCGGAAAATTGTATCTCAGCCGTTTGGTCTTCTTCCATACCGATCATTAATGCGTTGGCTATCGGGGGCGCATTGACCTGCGCAACTTCGATCAACACTCGTCCGGTGTCCGCCAGTTCACCGTCGCTGACGGCGAAGAAGAAAGAATCCAGGCCGAAAAATCCTTCATCGGGAGTGTAGGTCAACAAGGGCGGATCGCCCGGCAGTGAACCGTGGAAGGGCAATTGAATGATCGACCAGGAGAGTACATCCTCATCGGGATCGGAGGCGGTCAATTCTATATCAATCGGTGAATTAATGGTGGTGGTCACCGATTGATCCTCCGCCATCGGCGGTTGATTGACCACCGGAGTGATATGGGGTGCGATAACCATGCTAAAATCATAGAGTCCGCAACTGCCCTGGACAACCTGGTTAGAACCGGTGAACAGAATATCAACGAGTCCGTCCCCTTCGGGATTGAATTCCGCCTGGAAATCGGGATCGCCCTGCGTCAGATCCAGTTCGCCGGTGGCGGTGCCCGACATGGTGCCCTGGTTGTAATCCTGATCCGAAGTCATGGTGATATTTTGCAATGCCAGGATCACTTCGCCATTCCGTTCAATTCGCACGGTGCCGCCGCTGTAAACCCGGTGATCACCCCAGGGAGTATCGATACAATAAAACGAATCAACGACCATCGTAAAATTCCCCATAGTCACTGTCACGTTTTCCAGGTCATTCAGAAAATCCGTCCGCTCCGCGCTGAGCGTGCCCAGTGTTGTTTCGCCGCAACCGGATTCCACCATGTACAGATAGGCATACGCGCCGGTACCGCACATTTCCGGTCCGCTGGCATCGGTGAAGACCGATAGACCCTCAAACTGCACACCGGATTCCGGCAAGACCGTGATTGTTACCTGTCCCGTATCGGTTAGTGCGCCGTCGTCGGCTACAAATAAGAAGCTGTCCACGCCCACAAACCCGGAATCGGGAAGGTAAGTCACCAGCGGCGGCGATCCTTCCAGGACGCCGAATTCCGGTTGGGTCAGAATGGACAGGGTAAGCGGATCCTGATTGGGATCGGAGGCCGGCAAATCAATTTCCACCGGCACACCCGGTTCGGTATCCACCGCCACATCCTGCGCCACCGGCGGCAGATTTTCATCACTGATGGTCACCTCCACTACGACTTCGTGGGGGACCGGGGAATCACTGCCGTACCAACCATTGATAACGATAAAAGCCGTGTGTGTCCCCAGGTTCAAATTCTGACTGACTTGAATATTGAATGACATGGTTTGTGTTTCGCCATTGTTCAACGTGCCGTTATTGGGAGACAATCCATACAACCACGGCTGGTTACTGTTGGCATTCCACGATAATCCGTCACTACCGTTATTCGTAAAATCGATGGATTCCGTATGATCCACGGCAAAATCCGAAGGCGGATAGGCGACGCGCAGCGTATCCGGAGAGATGGACAAATCCGGGCTGCCGGGATCTGCCTGAATAGTCAACCGGACCACGACATCATAGTCCGGCACATTGCCGGCGTTGGACAGCAGCGATACTTCAGCACTGTAGATACCGGCTTCCAACCCTCGTCCGTCCACCGTGATGCCCACGATGGCCGAATCGCCGGAGGCTACCGTTCCATCGGATGGCTCGAGCCATAGCCAGTCGGCAGCGGTGGAATATCTCCATTCCAGATCATGCATGCCGTTATTGAATACCGTTAAATTCTGTGTTTCGATGGGCGTTTCGTTGTAGGCAAAATCGAAACTCATAGTATCGATGGACGTGGCAATTTCCGGGGCCTCCGCCAGGGGGAATGCTTCCCGGCAAGTACTGAAAGCCGATGTATTATTCTCCGGATCGGTAAGGGTGGCAGTAATAAATTCACCGGAATTCACGGTTCCCGGCAGATTGGCTGAAAACAGTGCAAATCCGTTTGAATCGGTGGTAACGACAGCCGATCCCAGAAATGTTTGTCCCTCTCCGGCGCCGCCGGGATCGCATTCCGTATTGGCAAAAAATTCCAGATAGTAATCGGCGTTAGCGGAATCGGTGAGTGTGCTCGTAACCAGTACAGAATCACCCGTGTCGTTGATAATCGCCGATGTTAATTCCGGCACGGCTACGGAAATGTGTGTGAAATTTCCGATCCCTTCCCCTCCGTTGGAATGGATGGAATTGCCCCAGATGCGGTTTCCGGAACCGGTCATGACCAGAAGACTGACACCCAGTCCGTCATTATGGGCAATGGAGTTTCCATCACCGGGATTTTCGCCGCCAATGAAATTATCGTAGGACTGCCCGGAAATCCAGATACCGTCTCCGGAATTCCCCAAATCATCGCCGGCGGCATTGGTACCGATATAGTTATTCTGGATCGTCGTGCCGGAAATACCCTCCAGGTAAATTCCGGCCTCACCGGCATTCCCGCCGATGATGTTTCCGGAAACCGTGGTATTCTGCGCACTCTGGTTGATCTTGATTCCGCTGGCAATGTTCGCCAGAACGGCAGTTCCGGTACGATCTACACCGATATAATTATCGGTGATTTCCGTAAACATGGTGGTTGAATCTGAGATTTCCACACCGGCAAATCCGGACCCGCTCAGGAGATTTCCCCGAATCACCGTGTTGGTAGCGCCGGTGCGCACATTCACAGCGCTTTCGGACCGTCCGGCGCTGGTGGTACCATCGGCATCGGTGCCGATATAATTGTTTTGGATAATTATGCTATCCGCCGGACCGTTCACTGTAATATTTCCAATCCGGTTGCGGTCTGCGTCGGTGATGCCGCCCAGGATGTTGTTATCCGTGGAATTAATGGAAATCGAACCGATATCGCAGGCAGTAATGGAGGCACGATGGCTGCTGATAGTCAGAGCTGGGAATTTCAGTCCATTGACTGAAGATCCGTCACCTTCCAGTATCAGATAGCCGTCATCGCCGGTAATTTCCACGCCCCACTGCGTATTCATCCCATCCGTAAATCCGTTGGAATTTGCCACGTAAGTATCCTGAGTGGAAGCATCGATGGCTACGGGAAACGTGGGACCGAGATAAGGACCGACTGCCGGGGTAATGGTGTGGTCGCTGACTTCGATGGCAAAATTGATAGTCAGGAGCGAATCGGCGTAATAGGGCGGACGATACCGCGATTCCAGGAGCGCCGCCCGAAAACTGCAATTTCCGGCTGAGGTTTCGCACAGACCGTCCCCCTGGTAAATATCCTCGTAATCTCCCCTACGGGTTACGGTAAAGCCGTCCACTATCCGCTTGCTGAACTGGATCTCCTGTCGCACTAATTCCCGTTGGTAGGGATAATTACTCCCGGCACTGTTTTGGGAGATAGTTCGCACATAATAGAGATAGACGGAATCATCGGTGTATTCGAAATTCCGGGAGACGTCACCATGATCAATAACCGTGGCATAATAAATATGGTTGCGGGACGGATCGGCGGCGGGATCACCCTGACCCGTGCTTTCCCCGGTAAAGGATTTCACCAGAATACGCTGCGTCCAGTGAATAAGATCATCGGACAATGAATAATAAATCCCCCACTGATGTCCTTTCACGGTCGTTCCAATGAGCATGAATTTTCCGAAATAGGTGTTATAAGTGAGACTCCCGTGCATGTAGGCAATATTTCCCTCCCAGGGTGTGTATTTGCCCAAAGGCATCATGGCGGAATAATCTACGGCATCGGTGTAGGGATTCCCCAGGTCTACATTAAAATCAACGCCGTCCCAGCCTTCCCAGCTCGTGGGATCGGCAATGTTATCCGTACGGAAAATATAGGGATAACGTTCCACGTTACTGCCCCACGCCTCGGCGATAAAATAATAGTATCCGTTGTATTTGATAATGTTGGTCGGTTCAATGACGCCGTAGCGTTGTCCGACGGTGGCTTCATCGACGGCGACGATCAAATGATCCGGCGCGGTGGCGTGCGTGTATGTGCGACCGGAATCGGTGGATACGGCATAGGTCAGGCTGGTGTAACCGCAATCCGCCGGATCGGGACAATCGGTATCACTGAAACCATGGTATTCGTTATGCACCAGTGCGTGAACGGTGATGCCGTCCTCCGTATACAGCGCCGACAGCCATTCACGATCATTATGCAATGATGGATCGCTGCTGTCAAAGTCCGATGTGTGAATGGGCGCCGAGCAATCCAGGGAGAGATTGTCAAAATCGGGTCCGGTCAACCTATAGGTTACATAATGACCAACGGTCATGTTGATCACACCATCCGCATCGCGGAATACCCGCGGCGGTGCGTCCGGGATGTTGTCCCATTCACAACTATCCGCCGTCCATTCGAATACAGTTTCTTCCGCCCCGATGGTGGTCACCTCTCCGGGATACTCCCAGGGTGCGGCCAAAAGTGTTGAGATGTAAAAAATTCCCACGATGCTTAGAGAAATACTGCGCATGGGATTGCCTCCTTTTTTGCCTGTAAGTCTACGATGATCGTAAAAATTCTAAACACTATCGGTTCTACAAACCAGTGGAAATTTGGTTATAACGGCGAGGTGTGATTTGTGGCAAGTATAGATAATGATTCCCAGCGCGAAATCGAATGAACATTGCAAAGGTTGTGGTCCTATTGACTTCGTTTAACAACCACACTACATATTTTTATACCGAAACCCGGTTTAATGGGCACCTGGTTAGGTAATTATTTTTCATTCCCACAATTTCTCTAAAAATAACCTGTAGGGAATAATCCGGATGTTATCATGGATTCGTTACCCGGACTCATTACATACGATATAAATACTTCGCGGTTTAAACTCCTCATAAAACACTTTCACCGACCGCATTTTTTGATGATCCACCCGGTATGTTCCTTTCACTTCAATGGCTGCTTCACCATTTCCCAAAATGAAGTCCACTTCCTGATCGGATTTCGTACACCAAAAATGTATATTGTAATCCAATTCGGTATAGGAACGGTGGCCTACCCACTCCAAAAGAATCAGGTGTTCTATCTTTTTTCCAAACCATTCCTCTTTTTCTTGTCTGATTTCCTTTCCGGTAAAACTCCTGGCAGGGCTTTTTGCCATTTTTCATAATAACGTTTTGGACAGGCTTGAGCATAGCATCTCACCTTCATTTATCGCTTTGAGGAAGTAGCCGCAACTTTTTAGACTGTTTTTTACTTAAAGTTTGTTTTAGAGCAACAATCGGAGAATAGCATGGCATCCGTACAGATTTATCACAACCCGCGCTGCCGGAAAAGCCGCGAAGGACTTCAGTTTCTAAACGATCACGGCATCGAACCGGAAATCGTGGATTATTTGAATAATCCGCCCACGGTGGAAACGTTGAAACAACTGGCCGGATTAATGGGAAAACGCCCCAGGGATTTCATCCGCAGGCAGGAAGCGGACTACAAAGCGTTGGGACTCAAGGAACATCTGGATGATGATGATACTTTATTCCAGGCCATGGCCACCCATCCCAAATTGATCGAGCGTCCCATTGTAATCAAAGGTGACCGCGCCGTGCTGGGTCGTCCCGCCGAAGAAATCAACACCCTGCTCTGATCCGCGCTTGGACCTATCCATCATCATTCCGGTTTACAACGAAGCCAAAACGCTTCCGGAACTGCTCCGCCGCGTTGAGGCTGTGGACCTGGATCGGGAGATCATCATTGTGGACGACGGTTCCACCGACGACACGGCTGACTATTTAAAAAACCTGCCGGAAGCGCCTAACCGTACGGTTCTGTTTCACGATCGCAACCGCGGGAAGGGAGCGGCCATTCACACGGCATTAAATCATGCTTCCGGAGACAATATTGTCATTCAGGACGGCGACCTGGAATACGATCCAAATGATCTGACCCAAATGCTGGCGGAAGTGAAGAATGGCCACCCGGTGGTCTTCGGTTCCCGAATTCTGGGCGGCGATCCAATCTCCTATATGAGTTTCTACATCGGAGGCCGGTTTCTTTCCTGGCTCACCAACCGGCTTTACGGATCGTCCATTACGGATGAGCCCACCTGCTACAAAATGTTCCGGCGGGACATTTTGACCGGTATGGATTTGCGTGCCAAAGGATTTAGTTTTTGTCCGGAAGTGACCGCCATCGCGCTGCGGCGCGGGTACTCCATTCATGAAATTCCCATTTCCTATAAGCCGCGGAGTAAAAAGGAAGGGAAAAAGATTAGCTGGCGAACGGGATTGTTCGCAATTTTCACCTTATTAAAATACCGACTAAAGCGGAACGTATGACATGAGTATACGCATTTTTATTACCGGGGGAACGTTTGACAAGATGTATGACGAGATTCACGGTCAACTCTATTTCACCCATACGCATATTGACGAAATCCTGAAATTGGGCCGGTCCCGTCTGGAGGTGAACACCACCGAATTGATGCTCGTTGACAGCCTGGACATGAGTGATCACCAACGGGAACGCATTCTGGATCACTGCCGGTTGGCAGATGAAAACCAGATCGTGATTACCCACGGAACTGACACCATGACCGTCACAGCCAAATTCCTGGCGGAAGCGAAGCTGGACAAAACCATCGTGCTCACCGGTGCCATGATCCCGTACAAATTCGGCACCTCCGACGGGTTGTTTAACCTGGGAAGCGCCCTGGCCTTTGCCCAGACCTTACCCGCCGGTGTCTATGTGGCCATGAACGGGCGCTGGTTTCACTGGGACCGGGTGCAGAAAAATCGTACATCGGGGATCTTTGAAGAAATTCCACCAAAATAAATATGAGGAGAAGCAGGTGAAAAATAAGCAGCACAGAGTTTTCTCAATTTCATTACTTATTTCAATCGGATTTATTCTTTCCTGCACCGGTAAAGAGCCCCCTATTCATTCATATCGTATCGAAACGGAGCGCATCATCAAAACCGCTTTGGCAGATACTGTCGGATTTCAAAAACTGGCGTACCTGGTGGATACCTTCGGACCGCGGCTCAGCGGGTCCGAAAGTCTGGAAAAAGCGCTGGACTGGTCCCTGAAAGAATTGAAAGCCAGTGGACTGGAAAACGTCCGGGCCGAACCCGTGATGGTCCCGCACTGGGTGAGGGGAAAGGAATCGCTCACTCTGCTGGAGCCCCGAACCTCCGACCTTGCGCTTTTGGGCTTGGGCGGAAGTGTGGCCACTCCGCCGGAAGGCATTACCGCTGAAGCGATTGTCGTTCACGATTTTGATGAGTTGTCCAAAAATGCAGATAAAGTTCCCGGAAAAATCGTGGTGTTCAATGAACCATTTACCCATTATGGCGAAACCGTTCGCTACCGCTACGGCGGCGCCATCGCAGCTGCGGGATATGGAGCCGTGGCCAGCCTGATCCGTTCCGTGACGCCCTTCTCCCTGAATACGCCCCATACCGGCGGTATGGCCTATTCCGATACGGTAACGAAAATTCCCCAGGCAGCCATTACGATTGAAGCGGCAGAGTTGCTGCAACGCATGTACGACCGTGGCCAGACGATCAAACTGAACTTGAAGATGGAAGCCAAAACACTTCCGGATGCGCCCAGCCGTAATGTGATGGCCGAACTGAAAGGCCGGGAAAAACCGGACGAAGTGGTGATCCTCAGCGGACACATGGATTCCTGGGATGTGGGGCAGGGCGCCATGGATGATGCCAGCGGTTGTATGGCTTCTTTGGAAGCGGTGCGTATTTTGAAGGAGCTAAACCTACAACCTCGCCGGACCATTCGCGTGGTATTCTGGACCAACGAGGAAAACGGAACCCGGGGCGGTAAAACGTATGCCAAAGATTTTGCAAATGATCTGGATAAACATGTACTGGCCATTGAAACCGATGAAGGTGTGTTTAAACCTTCCGGATTCGGGTTCACAGGTTCGGATTCGGCCATGCAAATCCTAACGGAAGTGGGAACACTGCTAAAGGATATGGGGGCCGGGACCATCACCAAAGGCGGTGGTGGCGCTGACATTGACGCCATGCGGCAAAAAGGCGTTCCCGTGGCCGGACTAAACGTGGATGGCAGCCGCTATTTTTGGTATCATCACACCAATGCGGATATGATGAACATGCTGGACCGGGATGATTTCAACCGTTGCGTCGCCGCTCTGGCGGTGATGAGCTACGTGATGGCCGATCTGCCTGAGTCTTTACCCCGCTAATTGCGATGCAGGGACTTCCGGCATATTTCAGCGCCGCCCGAATCCTGCTCAAATTACTTCGTTCCGGCGAAGAGCCGATCCCGTGTAAAACCGAGGACGGCACCTGGCCCGGACCAGACGGAAATCCAACTCCCTACCGCAAATTTTCTCCCCAACGTTCCAATCACGAATGGTTGCTCCTTTATCCCGGTGCGTCACCGTACGGCGAACAACACCCGGCCATGAATCAACTTTCCCGGGCAGCCGCGGTGTCCGGTTATACCGTGGTGATCCCGCGGATTCCTTCGCTCATGGCGCTGGAAGTGAAACCGGAGGTTAACGAGTGGATACAGCATTTTTACCGGTGGTTCCGCAGCCGGCTTCCCACCGGCACCAAAGCGGTGCGGATCATGGGCGCCAGTTTCGGCGGACCTTTACTCCTCCGGTGCTTGCAAGACGGACCGCTCAAAGAGAATCCGCCGGAGAGTTTTCTCATGTACGGACCGTACTTCGATTTTAATTCCATCCTGGATTACCTCTGCACCGGCGAACTGACCTATGAAGGAAAGACCTGGGTCCAACCCGTCCACGAATGGGGACTGGTGGTGATCTTCCACAATTACCTGAAACTCATTGATCCCGGTTATTCGGTGGAGGGTTTGAAACAGGTTTTGCAGATTCGTGTAAAAGATAATGAAGAAGGATCCAACGCAGCGCTGGAAAAACTGACCGGTAAAGAACGGGAACTGGGCGACGCGCTGCTCACCGGAAAGGCCACGGAGGAAGTCAAACGGTTGGTGAAACTGATCAAGACTGCCAATGCCGAAACCTTCCGGGAATTATCCCCGTCCACCTATGCGGACAGAACACCCATAAAGGTCCATATCATTCACGGCCGCACCGACACCATGGTGCCGTTCACGGAGTCGATCAAACTGGCGGAAGCCCTGCCGGACTCCGAATTGTTGCTCACCGGATTGTACGAACACAGCGAAATGACCGACGGCGGACTCCTGAGCAAAATACGAGAAGCATGGAAAGTGCTGCTCTTCCTGAAAAGCTACCTGTCGTCGGGGAAATGACCGATTGCCTGCACATTTTATTTTGCTCAGCTGAGGTAGCGCCGTTCTCCAAAGCAGGCGGGTTGGCCGATGTGGCCGGAAGTCTTCCGCCGGCATTGAGCGCTCATGGAGTTCAGGTTACCGTCATTTCACCGCTGTATGGGAAAGCGGGTTCGTTCAACACCGGCGCTAAACCGAAACCGTTTCATTCCGGGACAATCCAATGGGCGGAGACCGAAAAAAGCTATACGATCAAACGACTGCAATACCGGAATGTGGAATTCCTGTTCGTGGATGAACCGGACTATTTCGGACGGGACGGGATTTACACGGACACCAGCGGAAAAGGTTATGCGGACAACGGCGCCCGCTTCCTGTTTTTCCAGTCCGTTATTCTGGACCTGATCCGACAGAAGGTTGTCACACCGGATTTGATCCATGTGAATGATCACCACACCGCATTGCTGCCATTGTTTTTACAAACGGAAGGAATTGAGCTCCCGTCGCTGATCACTCTTCATAACCTGGGCTATGCGGGACATCTGCCGCCGGAAGATGTGGACAGGCTTCCCTCCGAATTAAAGCAAGCCGTCGTAGCACGGACCGTTCCCGGCGCATGGGTGAACCCGCTGAAAATCGGGATTGAGACCGCCGGGAAAGTGAACACAGTGAGTCCCACCTACGCCAAAGAAGTTTTAGTGAACGGCAAGATCGCTCCGGACCTGGCAGAGGCGTTGAAACAACGCGGAAGCGATTTTACCGGCATCCTGAACGGTATCGACACGGAAGTCTGGAATCCGGCCATGGATCCGAACCTGGCGGAGAATTACGACAAGGACAGTTTATCCAAAAAACAGGCCAACCGAAAAGCGTTGCTTGAACAATGCGGACTGGAGGTTGCGGACGATAAACCGTTGTTTGGTTCCGTGTCACGGCTGGTGGAAACCAAAGGTTTCGATCTCATCATTGCGGTCTTACCGGAGTTGGCGGACTCCGGCGCCGGGTTCGTGTTTCTTGGAAACGGGGATGCGAAATACCGGATGGCCTTGCAATCGGCAGCGAAAGCGCACCGGTCACACATTTTCTTCAGCACGGGATACGATGAACCGCTAGCCCATCGCATAGAAGCGGGAGCGGACATTTTCCTTATGCCGTCCGAACTGGAACCCTGCGGACTGAACCAGATGTACAGCCTGCGTTACGGAACCCTCCCGGTGGTCCACGCCACGGGCGGCCTGGCCGATTCCGTGACGCAATGGGATCGACCCGGCGGGTGTGGCTTTGTGTTTGAACCCTGGACTTTGGCGGCCTTCCGGCAGGCTTTGAAACAAACCGCAGCGCAGTTCAAAAACCGTAAGCAATGGAACATTCTGCAGCGCAACGGAATGGATCGGGATTTTTCGTGGAAGCACTCAGCCGGTGACTATAAAAACCTGTATATTGCACTTTTAAATCGGGGGCCGAAAACATGAAAAAACACGATCTGACGGCAATTATTTTAGGCGGCGGGCGCGGTGAGCGGCTTTGGCCTTTGACCCGGGAACGGGCCAAGCCGGCGGTGCTCATCGCCGGGAAATACCGGCTGGTGGATATTCCCATCAGCAATTGCATAAATAGCAATGTGCACCAGATTTATATCCTCACACAGATCAACACCGGATCCCTTCACCGTCACATATTTCAGAGTTATAAGTTTGATATTTTTTCCGGCGGAAACGTGGAAGTGCTCCCGGCTCAGCAAACCCTTGAACGAACCGACTGGTTCCAGGGAACCGCTGATGCGGTCCGGGCTTACTGGGATCGCTTTGAGCGCATCAACACAGAACGATATCTGATCCTGGCCGGGGATCATTTGTATGCCATGAATTACCAGGATTTTGACCGGGCCCATCAGGAAACGGAAGGCGATCTCACCATTGCCACCATGCCAATCCCGGCGGAAGAAGCGAGCCGGTTTGGCATCCTGAATACGGATGATACCGGGCGGATTACCGATTTTGTGGAGAAGCCCACCGATCCTGAAACACTCAGGCGGTTTACCAAAATTCGGGACGGGAAGGAAGTGGTGTACGCTTCACTGGGGATATACCTGTTCAAGAAATCGGTGCTGGGGAAAGCCCTGAAATTTTCGGGAAACGATTTTGGGAAAAACATCATTCCCGAATCATTAAAACATTTCCGGGCTACTTCGTATGTGTTCAATCGCTACTGGGAAGACATTGGGACCATCGGCGCGTTTTACAAAGCCAACATCGACCTGACCAAACCGAACCCCACTTTCAGTCTGTTTGACTTGGACCGGCGCATGTACACCCGGGCCCGTTTTTTACCGGGTAGCCAGATCAGCCAGGCGGATATTTCCGAATGTATCGTGAACGAAGGGTGCCGGATTGGCGCCGCAAAGTTGAACAGTTCTGTGATCGGGATTCGCTCCATGATCGAAGATGATGTGTCTATGGATTCAGTGTATATGATGGGTGCGGATTTCTACAAACCCGATCCGGAGAATCCAAATCCCGGCGTGGGAAAGGGCTCTGTTTTAAAACAGGTGATCCTGGATAAAAACGTGCGCATCGGCGCCAACACCCGCCTGGTGAATGAACGGAATGTGGACCGGGAAGACGGGGACTTTTACGCCATCCGGGACGGGATTATTGTGATCCCGAAGAATACGGTGGTGCCGGAGGGGACGGTGTTGTAAGTTTTAAGGAGGAAGTTTTCTCCGGACAATTTATGTTCTTTAGTCGATATTCAAAGACTCTGCGTCCTCTGTGGTTTATTCTTCAAAGCAAGAAAACTCCGGAGATACCGTCTCCACTTGTACCTTAAACATTCATCCTTAAAACTTGATTTGAGTGATTCCAGAATCGCCATAACATTTCTCATG
>CAZJWP010000023.1:0-24679 GCA_964549745.1 uncultured bacterium
CCAGAAAGCTGCCTTCGCCTTTGGTGTTCCTCCTGATATCTACGCATGTCACCGCTACACCAGGAATTCCACTTTCCTCTCTCGAACTCTATTCTACCAGTTTTGATTGCAGGTCATCGGTTGAGCCGATGGATTTAACAATCAACTTAGCAAAACGCCTACGGACTCTTTACGCCCAGTAATTCCGGACAACGCTAGCACCCCTCGTATTACCGCGGCTGCTGGCACGAAGTTAGCCGGTGCTTTCTTGTGAGGTACCGTCAGATCCAAATCGTTGCTTATCTGGACTTTTCTTCCCTCACGACAGACCTTTACACTCCGAAGAGCTTCATCGATCACGCGGCGTTGCTGCGTCAGGCTTTCGCCCATTGCGCAAAATTCCCCACTGCTGCCTCCCGTAGGAGTCTGGGCCGTATCTCAATCCCAGTGTGGCTGATCATCCTCTCAGACCAGCTACCGATCTTTGCCTTGGTAAGCCATTACCTTACCAACTAGCTAATCGGACGCAGGCCCATCCCAAAGCACGAGCCGAAGCCCGCTTTAACAACATATTCCGAAGAATCCGCTGCATTATTCGGTTTTAGCACCGCTTTCGCGAAGTTATCCCAATCTCTGGGGCAGGTTACCTACGTGTTACTCACCCGTTCGCCAGTTTACTACTCCGACGAATCGGAGGTTCTCCTTGACTTGCATGTGTTAAGCACGCCGCCAGCGTTCGTCCTGAGCCAGGATCAAACTCTCCATTGTATGATTATATACTTTGTGTCGAGCTTGTTTATTGACGTTTCAAGACCTACGCATACCAAATTTTCAAAAAGCATCTAAGTGCTCTTTCTAAAGCCAACAAAATTAGAATCCAGACTAATCCCGAGTCAACAAATATCGGAGAAATATTTTATTTATTTTTATCTAATTCCGGTTCAGGAAAATCCATAAACTGTTTTAACGGGTAGGATACGATCCAATCCTTTACATAATCATCCACTGCTTTTTGATTCACTTGACCCACTTCCGAGACTGAGTGCCATATGCTCACTATATATAACGTGGTCATGACCGAAACCGGACCAATCATATACCGTTGATTATTATTCCTTGAAGCTATGTCTTGTGGATAATGAAATGACGACCCCTTTCCCGAATTAATCTTTGCAGCTTTCGGAAGTATATCTTGTACCGGATAAACAACCTTCATAGAATGTTGCCCTGAAATAGTATTTGGAGAAATCCAAAGCGCAATTCCGGTTGTTAATAGTATTCCTGCTGCTGATTGCCAATCACCTATATATCCTTTCCCACCTCCCGGGATCAGCGAAGAGAAAAAACTGATTAAACGTTTTTTTTGTGGAACAACCTGAACGCTGTCAATCAGATGTACAATCGGTTGGATTTTATCGATGTAATATGTCTCATTCAATGTTTCTTCAGCGGTAAGAAATGTAATTCTGGCATTTTGATAGTCACCGGTTGCTAATTCACTGTATCCACGAATCAATAAATGATACGGATCCCTTGTAGAGTCTAATCTGGAAATCAAGTTCTGATAGTCTGCCAATCGATACTGAAGATAAAAATCATGGTATTGTGCAGCTTTATATTCCACCGTTTTCGTATCAAGCGTTGACTCTAAATCACGATAGTATTGACGGGCTTCCACCCATTTCCCGGTTTCTTCCAAAGACCGACCTAATTTATAATAAATAACGTTCTCCATACGATCACCCGGAAATCGATATAGAAACTGATATAGACTTACAACAGCTCGATCATAGAAACCCGAATCATATAAAAAATTGCAAAAATTGAGAAGTTCTCCACGTTGGAAATGGGTGTAATCCTTCCACTCGTCCTTTATTTCATCCAGGGAATGGTACAAATCCTGCCCAACCAATAGACTAGCTATTGATGATATCAGAACTATTTTTGCGAGAAAACGCATAGATAATAATATTCCTCTACCCTTCGAAAAAGATAGAGGAATATAAATTGGTTTCCTAAATGATTGGGACGACTATCGCAAAAGAACCATTTTTTTCCTAATACTCTTTGTGCCTGTCTTTAATTCATAGAAATAAACACCCGATGCTACCTTTACTCCATTATCACTTTGTGCATTCCATTGATAATGATAATATCCCGGATTCAGGTTTTTATTAACAATTTCAGCTACCTTCTCACCCAATACATTATATACCGACAGATTTACCATGCTTCCCTCAGGCAAGCCAAATGAAATTTGAGTTGTGGGATTAAACGGATTTGGGAAATTCTGAGACAAACTAAATTCTGTCGGAATCCCCATAGCATCATCTACTCCCAAGGCAGGAACCACTAATGCGGCAACATTATCAGAATCAGGATAGCTGCAGACTACATTCATAATTGCATTTTCAAAACTGGTCCCGGGAACATTTGAGAGACCAATCGCAAAATGGATTGTATCCGGGAGATTGGAAACGCCTCCGGGAACACCGTAAGTTAATTTAAAAAGGCTGCCTTCAACGCCATCACCAGAAGTTTGTGCTTTATCCCGGGAATAAGCCAATACTTTCACATGGTCATCCAATTCATTCGCCATGATTTCCATATTTGCCGTGTTCCCGTCCGGATCCAGTGCATTTTCGAATTTTTCGCCTTTACCAACGGATCCTAATCCGCTATAAACCAGTTGCCCGTTGGAATCGTTATAAATATTTACCTCTATTCCGCGGATAGGTTCATTATCTACGGCGTTCAGTGTCAATGTTAATGAATTCTCGGTTGCTTGAAGCTGTGAATCAAATTCAAGACATGCGCATAATCCGGTAATTACCTCCTGTCCATAAGTGGGATTAGGAGATCCATCCGGGAGGAAAATCCTTTTATCGATATGGATGGCATTTTCAGACGGACAATCAATAGCCCAGACCAATGCAATCGAAAATAAAGCAAAAAATATCGTTTTTAACGCATTTGATTTCATGAGGAGACTCCCGGGGTTTTCATAAGTTCCTGAAGGATATTCAGGAACCGGAAATTAATTATTTCTTTGTTTAATCCCAAATCTAAACATGATGGGGGTTCCGGTTTGGAACCCCCATCATATTCTTTATTTCAATAATAACATCTTTCTCATTTGACTGGATCCATCTGTTTCCAATCTGTACAGGTAAACACCGGAAGCAACCTGATGCCCCCGCGCATCTTTACCATCCCAAACCACTGAATATTGATTTGGGGATTGGATACCATTCACAAGCGTTTGTATTTCATGACCCATTAGGTCATAAATCCGAAGACTCACTTGAGATGTTTTAGCGATTTTATAGCCAATTGTTGTCGATGGATTAAAGGGATTCGGATAAGCCTGTTCTAATTTGAAATTAGTTGGTACAGCATACTCTTGATCTGTCCCGACGTATGGATAATCATATCGACCGGCATATACACGATTTTTATAGTCTGCATCATCCAGAGAGCCGGTAGTACTTCCGTAAGGGAAATCCGGCATTTGGTAGCATAAATAGACAGAAGTGTTTGTAGCACCGGTCGCTGCTGCATGGGCACTAACTTCTTCCGGACTATCCTCATCATTGGGATCAGGATCTGGAGTGTTTGTAACATTGGTAGAATCCCATGTTACACCGCCATCAGTGGAACGAAAGATGATAACATCTTCGCTCCATTGCGGATAAGAAGCATCGGTATTACAGGTGTCGTCAGGTGTCGGATCGTCCGCTGGTCCGGGTACTACCATACTGGAGACAACATACATCACGTCGTCACTTTCTTCACTTATTGCAAGTGAGGGGAAAGTGGTCTGCCAATAAGAGTTACCTCCGGCGGTATTCCACATCCAGGAATTTTGTGCGCTTCCTACAAAAGCATAATTCCATCCGGTAGGAGTGTTTACCTGACCAGGATCTGCAAGATAGTCCTTATCAATCCAAATATGGTAGAATCCATTTTCCGGAATGATACCGGGATAGACGTAACCGCCGCCCGACGGTAAAACACCCACAATAAAATGTGGATTCCCCTGACTGTCCACTTTCATATTGAAATCATAGGTGGCGAATAATTCATCAAAATTGTATGTCGTATCACTACATGCATCGTAGTATGTCTGTGGAAACGTTCCACTGGCTAACATAAAATTCCATACAATATCCGGGACATAGTAATAGTTGGACCCATTTTGTCCGCCGCTCCAAGTTGCACCAAAATCCGTTGTCTGTTTTAAGGCAATGGTATGGCGGTTTGAATACGAACTTGTACCCTGATCACCGCCTACAAAATAAGTTGTTACACCAACATAGCCAATACCGTCATCATTGATATCCAAAGTTGGGCTTGATGTATAACTCCCACCTGATGATGGAGCAACCATATCGTTATTAACATCAATAACTTTCAATTCTGCTCCATAAGCGACATATCCATCACTATAAGCTTCTGAATGAAATAAATAAGAATCATTCCGTGTCCAATCAGCATACACAATATTGAAATAGTCTGTAGATGTATTTGCATCAAAAGAATGATCTGGTGAGCCTACCCATAAATCCTTATCGCTCGTCCAGGTTGCGTCCACATCATATGGTGAAGAAGCAGAATAACCGGCCCATCCAAATTCATCATATATATAATATGGACGTCCTCCATAACCGGCTCCTTCGCCGGTATATTCATTCCAAATTGCGTAAGGATAATCTGAATTCCCCAGAGCGCTGGGATATCTACCGATACCCATTCCGTTGTTTACGTTTGTGTAGATATTCCAATTGGTACCATCTTCTGAATATGCAGCGCCAATCTGGCCGCTGGTTTCTGTTGCTCCGGCCCATTGCCGATACACAAAGAAATAGTTACCATCTTCAATTTCAAGTGGACGTGTGGACGGAACAATCATTCCAAAACCATTCATTGAAGAATCGACAAGGGCAATTTGTAGTGTTCCGTCACGTTGACTCGGGAAAACCTTAGGACCGCTATGACGATCTGTCGATGATGCAGTCATCGAATCCTGCACTTCACGACGTGGTGAATAAACTGAATTTTGTTTAACTCCGGTCCTTTGAATTGAATTCAATCCGGCAAAGCCAGGTTGAAAACAAAAACTCAAAACCAATATTGATGCTAGCCAACGTTTCATTACTTTCCCTCTCAGTTGGATTGTTTTTCATCGAGAATAATAAAATAAGTTGGAAAATTCTCTACATAAATGCAAGAACTTCCACTTATTCATTCCCTAATTTTTTTATACCAATTTATTTCAGTAATAATACTTTTCGAGTTATTGATTTTACCCGTCCATTTGAAATCGATGTCAATCTAATAAAATAAACTCCTGAAGCAAATTCCTGCCCTGCATTCCATCGCCTGGTATATCGCCCTGCTGGAATTTCACCCTTCATTAATGTCAATACGCGTTGACCAATTAAGTTATACACTGCTAAATCGACCATAGCATTGACAGGTAAATCAATTTTCATTTCTGTGGATGGATTAAACGGATTGGGATATGCGGCTGATAATCCCAATGAAACCGGCACCGAAGGAATATCCGGAGTCACACCTACAACGGGACTGTTCATATCACCCGTACGCTGGTAGTTTTTACGATGCGTGAACCAGTACGACTCCGTTGAACCGGCTGTTTTAATATCCAGACATAACAGACCGGTTGAATATCCCAGCAATAGTTCCAGATCCCCGTCTCCATCTACATCTGCAATGGTAGGATTTCCGTTTATTGAAAGATTTGATTCATAGGGGAAATTATTGAACGGAGAACCATCCGAATGGAATATGGCAATTTTACCATTATTGGACACAACGGCAACATCCGGACTTCCGTCCGAATCCATATCAGCAATAACCGGAGAGGAAGTTATCGGACTTCCTAAATCAATCGGCCAACCGGGCAGTGCGTCTCCGTCGGTGTTCACACCATAAATCAACCCATCATTGGAACCGAAAAATATATCCAGGGAGTCTGTCATGTTAACGATTGCAGCTGAAGTCATGACATCGCCACCTGTGGCGGCGGAAAATCGCAACGTACCATCACTATTTACGGCATAAAATTGGTCGTCTCGTGATCCAACAAAAATAATCGTATTCCCCGCGATGGCAGCCACACTGGGTGCACTCCGGATATCGCTTCCAACCGGGAAAATCCAGCCTTGAGATGTGTCTCCATTGTCCGGGACCATCCAGAGATGGTCCGAATCTGTACCGAAAATGATTTCATCTTTACCATTGTTGTTCAAGTCCGATAATGCCAAGCCTCTTTGGATCTTTTCACCAATATCTATCGGAAAACCCTGAACATCGGTTCCATCCGGATTGATAGCAAATATCTTACCGGTTGAGATATAACCACCGACAACAATTTCCAGGTCATTGTCATCATCCATATTCCCAATTGCCGGTGTCCCCATTAAGTATTGACCGGCATTGTAGTCTGTCTGAACTGAGCCGTCCGTGTTCAGGATATACAAATGTTTCGATTTTGAAGTGACCACAATTTCCATGTCTCCATCATGATCAATATCAGCTATCGCGGGTGATCCCCAAATATCATCGCCGGTGGAAAACGGGAAACCATCGGCCTCTTCACCATATTTGTTCACACGATGGAGATCACCATTATAATCTCCATATAAAATGTCCTGGTTACCATCACCATCGATATCCCAAACAATCGGAGAAGCTTCAATTTGCGGGGCATTCTCAATCGGCCATCCGGCTTGATTGAGCGTAACCTGATCAGTGAATGATATATCTTCTGAATACTCTGCCCCGGCTTCTCCGGTTGCTTCGACATGCAAATCGAAATGAATATCACCAAGTGAAATCCCTGATAACACCGTCAAAGCATAAGTATCACTGATATTCACTCCAAATGCGCCTGGATTAATATCAGGATAAACAGCGGTACTGTCGGTAATAACGACACCTGCGGTACCGGATCTCAAAGTGCCAACAACATTCTGAGCAACGGCTCTTCCCTGTTCATTTTGCAATAAGACTCTTAATTCCACAGATTCGCCGGGATTCAGGACACCATCACCGTCATCATTTACCCAAATATAAGTGTGCGTGTAATAACTTAATAACGGAAGGTACCCGGCGCCGATAGCATTATTGATATCGACCATCCCCGTGCCCAAACGTCCTTGCAGGTAGTCGTCGGTGTTAACATCGTAGATAAAGGGGTCCGCTGTTTCGGTGATCCGATTCTCCAATTCAACATTGGTCCAGGTTGGATAAAAAGCTTTCAAAAGACCAATACAACTGGCAGCATTAGGGCTGGCCATTGAAGAGCCATCCCATGAAGCGTAACCGGTACCGATGATAGTACTAAGCACGCCTTCACCGGGAGCTGATAAATCCACAGATTCATGGTACGTTGCCCAATGCCCCCAGGTCCCGCTGCAACCAATTGCAGCAACGGAAATCACATTGTCGTAACTGCTGGGATAATGGACAGCGTATTCCTCTCCGTAAGGCGGCGTTTGTATACCATTCCCAGCGGCGGCTACAATTACTGCTCCGTAAGTGTCATGGGCAATATTTATCTGTGATTGCTCGTAGCTGCTAAATCCACCGCCGCCCCAACTTAAATTAATAATCGTGAAAGTACCGGCGTAGTATCCGGCTTTTGCAGCATAGATTAACCCGGAATAGCCATCTGTGATGAAGGGTTCACCGCTCTGATTTTCCCTTGAACATTTCACGGGCATCAAACTTGCATTAAAGGCCGTGGATGCAATCCCATAATTATTATCACTTGTGGCAGCTAAAATCCCGCCAACGTGCGTTCCATGCGCCCAGGTACTGGTGGTCGCTACACCAGGTTTTGGCATCGGATTATTATCATCTGCCCCGGAAATCCCGGCCAGGTCCCATCCAATAACATCATCTGTAAAACCATCTGAATCGTCATCAGTATTGTCAATAAATGGCGACGAAGACTGAACGGCATCTTCCAGATCAATGGTTCCATCCGAATTGAGGTCCAAATTATTTAAGGATAAGTAACTTAGAATTTCCGTACTGGTAACCGT
Source organism: uncultured bacterium (assembly GCA_964549745.1). Lineage (GTDB taxonomy): Bacteria > Fidelibacterota > Marinisomatia > Marinisomatales > J089 > J089. The sequence continues at coordinate 8,055 of CAZJWP010000023.1, forward strand.
ACCATCACTATCAGCATCCACATCACTAAAAATTGAAGAGGGAACCTCAGGTTGATTGACCCAGATGTTATTTTCCAAATCCGGATGCGTAATATCTACCCCGGTATCAACTGAAGCCAATAATACCGATCGGTTTCCAATTGGAACTCCGGCGTCTACGAAATAATTCCAAGCTTGGTCCGCTTTTACTGCCGGTAAACTGCATTGTTGATAATAGCGGGTATCGTTCGGAGTGTAATCCACCCGGTCAAGATTTTCAAATTCAGTGGACAGGATCATCGATAGCGATGCCAGTTTTTCTTTTATACGCTCCAAATCTCCCTGGTGATTTTCCCGGATATACACCCGATAAATACGATTGGAATAAATATCACCGTCATGATCCTTTTCATCGGCGCTCGATATCCACTGTTCGATCTGAATTATATCATTGTTTTGGAAAAACTGATTTAATTCCGAGACACCACAATCAACGGGTTCAACGCTTCGATTAAGATGTAAAGGTTGAACCATCGGTTTTAGACAAAAGAGAAACGAATGATCACTTTGATCCGGTAGTCTTTTTGAAGTTGAGGCAAAAACTACTGAGCCTCCCAATAAGAGGCTCAGTAGTCCCGCCAGTAGGGGGAATTTTCGCATTTATGTTTCCTGCTTTATTTAATGAGCATAACTTTTTGTGTCAGCATTTTCCCGTCAAATTCCGCCAGAATGAAATAAACCCCACTTGGGCGGTTGGAAGCATTCCAAGTGAATGTGTACGTACCGGCCGTCATTTGTTTATTTAGCAATGTTTCAACGCTGCGACCCGTAATATCCACCACTTGCAATGATACGTTTCCTGATTGAGGAATTCCGAATGACATTTGAGTTGATGGATTGAAAGGATTCGGGTAGGCCGGCGCCAGGCTGAATTCATCCGGTACAATTCCATTCGGGTCGACAGAAGACGAAGGAACAAGATACGCACGGATCATCAGATTCCCGCTGTACCCCAGATTACTCAGGAGATCCCAATTTGAACCATCTGTAGAATAATAGGATTCTCCGACATCCGAATCTGTATCAAATCCAATCGGTTTAGTGGTGCTTAATTCTTTAACACCAACCCAAAAATCAGGAGTGACGGTTACATCCGTTGGAATGTCAAAATAATTCCAACCATCCGATCCACCCGGACTTAAATGAGAATAGACTTCATCCCCGGGTACTCCATTATTGTCGTTGAATACCTTCTGGTAGAGAGCACCGCCGTCTCCAATCTGATACCAATTAATTCGGGCTAAAGTACCGCCATTATCAGAAGAGAAGTGAACCACAGAAAATCCGTTCGCACCAATATTGATGCCGCCTTCCGAGGTTCCGTCATCATACCCATATTCAACCCAACTTTCATTAATAACAAATACGGACGCTTCATCTGAATAGGGCGACTCCCCTGAAGAATAAACAGCCGTCACCACATAGTAGTTATCCGCGCCCAATGTCGGATCGGTATCCGTGAAATATGCGTTTGCCGTATTTCCAATCATCGTATAGTCTGTTCCACTGGTCAGGGAATGATATACATTGTAGGTAACCGTTTCACCTGTTACTTGCACTCCATCGGCAAAAATGGCATAATTACCATCCCATGATGTACCTGCGAGCGAGTAAAGTGCACCGCTACCATGATAGCCATAGGCTGCACCGTATGGATTATCAAAGTCCACAAGCACATAGGGTTGTGTGGTGTCGTTGGCTGTCCAACCCACGTAAAAATCGCCCACTACGCTGATATCCAATGAGGAAACATCATAGCTCAAAAGAGTATCCATCCCTGCCGGTGTGAAAGGTGCACTGGACCAAATCAAGCTCTGGGCATTGTCCCATACTTTCATTTGAATAGGGACTAATTGGCCGGTCAATGAATCGTTCCCTGAACTCACTCCATAATAAATATTGGTCAGCGTTGTGGTAACCGGAGCATTATACTGCATTGACCAACCCGAACCTGTATCGGCAGAGACCCATAAGGTTCCTGAACCGGGGATGAAATAGGGATATGAAATATTATTGATGTCACCATAATAGAATGTGACATCCGCAGGTTGATTTAAATCCGTCCACTCAAGATCAACCTGATTATTGGCATTTGCCGTAGCAGTCAGGTTTGCCGGAGCCGCGAGATAAGTCGTCTGAGTGATTGTATAATCATCAACCATAATACCGGAACCGATGGGTGTATCCTCATCGGTTTCAAAATAGATTCTGAACATAACATCCATTCCGGCGTAATCATCCAGTCGTCCATCAATACCATTATAGGATTCCGTTACGAAACTCCAATCTGTTGGTGCATCCGTGTAAACGTAATTACTGCCATTCGGATCATCATAAGGATTGCTCATGGCCAGCCATGAATTCCCATTATCTATAGAGATTTCCCATCCCCAATAGTCCACGTTTGGAAATGCGTCATTATCCGAGAAGTCACCTTTAAGCATAAAATCGGCTTTTATCTCACCATCATCCGGTAACGTAATGACCGGAGAAACAAGATAATCAAGCATTCCGGCATTATAGCTGCCACTTTCGTTTTGGCAAATCATTGCATGGGTTGGTGACGGTGCATCTCCCGGTTCACCTAAGGCCCAAATATCGCCGGCAACGGGCACCATACTTGAAGCTGTCATTCCTGTTTCTACGCCATCATTGGAGAACGTCCCTAAAACAATATTATCTACGAACATACCATGAAGGCTTGCATTATCCTGTGTACAATAGGATGGATCGGAAGCAAATGCAAACCGGATCATAACATCTTGCCGCTCATAATCTGACAAATCAAAACTGGCAGAAACCCAACCATTCGAGGTACCACCCCAACCTGCGATTCCAGGTCCTTCGCCGTGTTCAGACCCAAAACTGTACAATGATGTAGCGTTGTATGCCGGTGTACCGGAAATAACCGTCCAGGTTGCACCGTTATCGAGGCTCATACGAATATTGCATCCATCCCAACCATCATAAGGGTCTGTTGCTCCAGCCGGATCCTCGACACTGTAGTTCAAATCAAAAGTTAAAACACCGCTTGCAGGAACATTGATTGGATCGGTATCTAATACTAAATACATTGAGTTGAGATAACCACCCAGCGCACTGTCACCCATCCACCAGGACAATCCTGTCCCGTCGGGTGTATCATAATCATCCAGGTGCCACATGGAATTGGGCAAAGTTCCGTCCAGAGTAGACCACCCATCCATATCATTTTCAAAAGTTTCCTGGTAGGTCACAGTTGTTTCACGATTCTGTACCACTGAATTGAGTTGCATTCCATGACCAGTATTTGATACTACTTTTGGAGTGACATGTAATTCCCTTAAGGGAATAATATTTCTATTCGTGTATGTAGATTGGACTGTATTTGCGCCAATCAAAAAAGACACCAGTACCAGACTGAGCAGCACTAATTTTATTTTTGATAACTTCATGATTACATCTCCCCAATGTTTAAGTTGCGATTTTTAAAGTACTTATTAATTCTTTTGTTGTTTGTGATGCGTATCATATCAGAATCCCACCCGAATACCCATTTGACTGGTATTCTTCAATATCCCATAGGTCACGTAAGCATAATCTATGCTCACTTTCCAACCATAGATTTTACTCATCACTCCGCCGCCAAAACTCATCCCGGCGGTATCGTGCCCCAAATGTTTCCCCACGCGTAGAAAGGCTTCCTCATGCCAGGCATATTCCAATCCCACATTACCCGTCACCACATAATCCAAGGGATTCGTCCCATCCATCACCAACGTCAGCCGATGGGTCTCACTGGTAATGAAGGATTCGTGCTGTCCCATGATATCATTCCGTATCCCCAAACGAAAGGTCAAGGGTAATGGAAATGGCTGGGTTAGCTTGGAGAGTCGGTTGTCGATACTCACCGTGTCGGTCACGGTCTTCTCAAGTCCTTCTCCCGAATACTGAACTTCCGGACCAAAATTCGTCACTGACATTCCCAATTGAAATCCGTAGATCCCCGTATTAAATGTCGATCCGATATCAAAGGCTACACTCTGAAAATGAGTGGTATAGATATCATCCCTGATCCAATCCAGAGTACCGCCCACCTTCAACCGGTCTGTTAATCGTCTGGCATAGGTCATCCTGAATGCCAAAGATGTCACACGGTAATCTTCTCCCGTTCCATTTGGATAGTGTTCCGTGGTAACTCCGATGGGGCCTGAATTCAAATAAAATAGATGGACACCAACATAATCGGATGCAGTAACCTGTCGTCCATAGGCTATCGTACTGTATTGTACACCTACCAGATAATTGGTCTGGCCAAAAAAGGCTTCCTGACCTTCCAAAAATCCAACCGAAGACGGATTGTAGGGAATACCGCTTACTCCGGCTCCCATAGCCACATAGGCGCCGCCCAGTCCAACAGCACGGGCATCTGTCTCTAATTTCAACCAGTTTCCAGCCGATGTGGCCACCTTCGTCACCACCTCCGGTATATCCGCATATTGACCAAATATAAACACCGGCAATATCAATCCTATTATGACTATGCGCTTCATCGTACCACCGCAAATTTGCCAATGAAATTCTTACTATCCGACTCAACCAAATAATAGTATAAACCCGGAGCAACAACTTGACCGTTGGCGCTGGTTAAATCCCACCATTCGTTGCCATCATATTCATTCGCATGATTCAGTTTGTTCACGACTTCGCCCGTAATGGTAAAAATAGTTATCCGGCAATCCTGTGGAAGATTCGTAAAGCGTAACCGGCGCCGGCTTGGGGTCTCATTGAATTGAGAATGAACAATGTAGGGATTCGGAACCACCGTCACTTCATGCATTTCCTCCTGAGTTACAGGATGTGAAGCCCCTAATTTGGATAAATCCGCAACCCATGAATCACCGTCTACAAATGTCTTTTTGGGATGCAGAATGACATAGTCGCCGTCCTTCCAGGGATATTGAGTGACCCAGGGATTATCATTAATATCATCACCATTGTAATCCACCCATTCAATTGGCTCAATATAGTCATTAATATCCTGGGAAGCTTTAAAGATCATACCCTCGGAATACACATAGGAGCCCGCTGAATAGGGTGTGCCAGGAAGCCACACGGGGATATTTGTTTCACCGGTTTCTGCAGCAATAGCTATTCCCTGGGCAATTATATCAATATTGATGTAAAGATCGAAGGTCTGTTTTCTGACCAAAGTTGTATCGGTGCCGATGTGAACAGAATCACCATAAAAAATAAGCTGTTCATTTCGGGTCCAACGACAATCCTTATACCCCTCAACCGGATTGGTATCACTTCCATCATTTGTGACACCCTTGTCCACATGTCTCAGCATGACTTTCTTTCCGGTTGTCAGGTTGGTGATACGAAAGGGTAATATTGTCTTGGTGGGCAAATCCGAACATGCGGAAGCCGGGGACGTGCCTGCAACAGTATCCTTCGGACCGGTACCAAACTCAATTTTATAATCGTAGTTTGGGTGCTGGCTATAAATTGCAGAACTTTTGTAATTCAATGTAAAAAATGTTGCAACCCGGGCTAAAGTATCAGCACTCCAATCCAAAGATGAAATGGTTTGAAAGCCACTTCCTTCTACAGGCATCTGATCGGGTAAATTTTCAAAATTAAATCGGATTCCATCCAGAAAATCACTCCACTCGTTCATAGGAGCAGTTATTAAATATTCTGGTATTTCCACCGCAGAACTAGTCAGGACCGCGCCAGGCATTTCTAGTAACGCTGCCAATGAATCTAGTGACAATCCAACCGTATCATACGCTACTGAATTAAGCGGCGTCTGGTTTTGAGTATCCGAAACGGCGTAAACATATATCAACGGGTTTTCTGACGCAAAACCCTCAAAGGAGTTATCCGCCATTGTTGCGTTGACTTCTAACTTGAGGAAGCCATCGGTTAATTCTGATTCATTCACAATCGCATATTGGATCTGTCCGTTTCCAATCGTTCCCGGATTGGGGATCAAAAACTCGGAAGTATTATTCGGATCCGGGAAAGTAATATTGCTGGCATGAACACCCGAAATAATTGTCAGGAAATTCACATCAACAGCGCCGCTGCCTTTGGGACATTCCAAACTCCGAAATCCTCCTCCATCCAAAGCTGTAAAATGGTCCGGATTGGACGGTGACCAGACAATCGAATCGTGATATGTAGAATCCGAATCATTGAAGGTGTAATAGGTTTTGTAGGTTCTGAGGCCCATATCATACGATGTTATACAATAAGTGTATTCAATACCGTCGACAACATCGGAATCTACATACGTATAGGCCAGACCGGAATTGCTTCCCAAATATGATCGTTCTGCCAGTGGATCGTACCCCGAAACATCGATTCCACGGACATCATCATTGTTGCATAACCCTTTTTCATATATACAGTGGGTTTGATCTTCAATCAATGATAGATCAAATTGCGCAAGGGCTTTCCACCCGGCAAAATTTCCATCGTAATCATACAATCGATCTTCAGGCATACCCCAGGTTTGACCGCCATCGACGCTTTTGTAAATTTTATATCCTTCAAAATCCGCATAACCAGTTAAGGAATCAACCGACGCTTCAGCTGATGCATCCCAATAAAGATAGACGCGACCTTCATTGACGGTAGCATATAGTATGGGTCTGGAAGGAGCCGTGAATCCGGCATCATAAATCTCTTCCGCAAAGAGATTTGGAATCGTAATCAATAACAGGAAAATAATTTTTTGCATCTTCATTATATCAGAATCCCACCCGAATACCCATTTGACTGGTATTCTTCAATATCCCATAGGTCACGTAAGCATAATCTATGCTCACTTTCCAACCATAGATTTTACTCATCACTCCGCCGCCAAAACTCATCCCGGCGGTATCGTGCCCCAAATGTTTCCCCACGCGTAGAAAGGCTTCCTCATGCCAGGCATATTCCAATCCCACATTACCCGTCACCACATAATCCAAGGGATTCGTCCCATCCATCACCAACGTCAGCCGATGGGTCTCACTGGTAATGAAGGATTCGTGCTGTCCCATGATATCATTCCGTATCCCCAAACGAAAGGTCAAGGGTAATGGAAATGGCTGGGTTAGCTTGGAGAGTCGGTTGTCGATACTCACCGTGTCGGTCACGGTCTTCTCAAGTCCTTCTCCCGAATACTGAACTTCCGGACCAAAATTCGTCACTGACATTCCCAATTGAAATCCGTAGATCCCCGTATTAAATGTCGATCCGATATCAAAGGCTACACTCTGAAAATGAGTGGTATAGATATCATCCCTGATCCAATCCAGAGTACCGCCCACCTTCAACCGGTCTGTTAATCGTCTGGCATAGGTCATCCTGAATGCCAAAGATGTCACACGGTAATCTTCTCCCGTTCCATTTGGATAGTGTTCCGTGGTAACTCCGATGGGGCCTGAATTCAAATAAAATAGATGGACACCAACATAATCGGATGCAGTAACCTGTCGTCCATAGGCTATCGTACTGTATTGTACACCTACCAGATAATTGGTCTGGCCAAAAAAGGCTTCCTGACCTTCCAAAAATCCAACCGAAGACGGATTGTAGGGAATACCGCTTACTCCGGCTCCCATAGCCACATAGGCGCCGCCCAGTCCAACAGCACGGGCATCTGTCTCTAATTTCAACCAGTTTCCAGCCGATGTGGCCACCTTCGTCACCACCTCCGGTATATCCGCATATTGACCAAATATAAACACCGGCAATATCAATCCTATTATGACTATGCGCTTCATCGTACCACCGCAAATTTGCCAATGAACTTTTTCTTTCCTGATTCTACTGCATAAAAGTAAAGCCCCGGCGCAACTTCCTGATTATTTACCGTTCTGAGGTTCCACCATTCATTACCCGATTCCCCATTAGGATCATTGTGTTCTAATGTATTGACCTTTTCACCGGTTACGGTGAATATGGTTATTGTACATTGGGAAGGCAGTCTTGTGAACCGAACTTTGCGAACATACTGTGATTCATTGAATTGAGAATGAACGATATAGGGATTCGGAACAACAGTGATGGAATCCATAGCATAATCCGCTTTATACCCGGGAATAACCGTAACAAAGTTGGGATCCTGAATTGTTGTACCTTTGGAATTTTCGATACCTGGATACCCATTCGGCTCTGACCATCGATTGGGATTAGAGGTCGTTATGACGCTGTCTTTTTGATAAGTACCGTCTCCATTAGGAATGTACTGGATATAATAGGGGGCTTCGACACCCATATCATACGCTGTGACAGCATAGGTGTACTCCATTCCATCAACCACATTTGTGTCTACAAATGAGTTCTGAATTCCCGTATCCCCGCCAAGGTCTAACCATGGATTTAATGGATCCGGACCCGAGATGGAATGCCCGCGAATCGGACCTCCGGAACATGTGTCTCCGAAAACACAATGGGCAGAATCTTCTTCTGCTGTCAAATCAAACTGCGCAATGGGTTTCCAACCGACAAGCACACCCGAACTATCAAAGATCATGGCCTGATGATCACCCCAGGTTTTTCCGCCATCCATACTTTTATATATTTTATATCCTTCAAAATCCGCATATCCGGTCACCACATCTTTGGATTCTTCTGCGGCCTGATCCCAAGTCAATGTTATTTGATGATGCTCCGCAGTTGCCGTAACCGTCGGAGTGGTCGGTGGTGTATACCCCTGATACCGTGAATTATACATAATCTGGGCAAATTTGGCATTATTGATTAAATCTTCTTTATTCTGTCCAAATATTATGCAGAAAGAGAAAGGGACTTCTTCGCCCACATCCAGATCAAATGGCCCGCAACTCATGATCAAAACACAATCCAAACCATCCGGCGCCAACCGTTCCAATCCTTCCAGTGAATCAAAATGGGGATTCAATTCGCTGTCAAGGTCCGTGTCCGGATTCGGTGTATGGAAGAACCAGGTTTTTTCATCGGAACTCAAATTGGTCGTATCACCGGCGATGACCTTGTACATGATCTCTTCTTTATTCAGAGCCTGTGGTTTTCCGGGATCTCCTGCACAGCAGTTTTGGTCGCTTTCACGACTCACGACACCCGGGCGATTATACCAGTCGAACCAGTGCCAGTCGGTCATTTTCAACGGTTCCCCGGGATAAATATCTGTTGTTCCGTCTAAATCGAGATCCACCGGTTGCGTGGCCAAAGGTGAATCCAGTAACTGGGTGGCAACAATCCCAAGGTCAGTTGCCCCATTGCTATTCCCATCTTTATCATAAATCATAGCCATACTTACACGCAACTTATCCCCATTCACTTTGTCGCAACCCTCAGGAGAGGTTGCACAATCATAGTATTCCATAAAATCATCAGCGTTTGTATGGTATCCAAAATTTCCACTGAGATCGGCTGATACCACATCAGCATCCATGTAAAACCCAAGAACCGTTTTATGATAATTAAAACCTTTACCGTGATTTAATTTGGTCCCGTCGGGTAAAATAATACCATCGTGCTTGACACCATCTTCATCGTACCAATCGCCGCTTTCATTTCTGACTTTTACGGTTACAAACATGATATCTTCTGCGTATGAAACTCCGTAAGAGTGACCTTCGGCTTTTACTTTTAGTCCAAGGGGATAACCGGTTTGTAAATATTCATTGTTTGTATTCACCAAATTTCCGCGTTCCGCCCAACGATCATCAAATTCTATAAAAACATCAGAATCAGAGATAAACCGTCCCGGCACATCCTCCCAGCAATTAGGATCTTTTCTGGTCTGGGTACAGCCCGGTAAATCGGTATTGTAATTTTGTGCCCACCATCCGGGCCAAAACGGATCATAATTACCGGTTTCAGCATTCAATTGTTTCGGCCATGTTTGAGAATAATTACTCTGCGCTAATAAAGGATAGGAATCACCTGAATCCGTAAAAGGTGTATTGCCAAATATATCTCCTGAAGTTACTTCCGTATCGTGAGTGTAAATTCTGGACTTGGTGGTTGCTTGCCATTCCGTGTTACTACTGGGACTCCAACGTGTGAACCAGGATTCGATCATCGAAGCGCCATAATAGGCGTAATTGTCATCTGACGTCCATTCCTCTTGGTCCGGGCCGTAATCAAACACATCGAAACTGTCTGTTCGCTCTTTTAATTTCGGACGAATAGCCCATTTATAGGCTAATCCTATATTTGCTTTCGGGGAATTCGGATTGATGGGTTTTACGCTATTATATGGAACGCTGATGAATATCTCATTCGTGGATTCGTCAATACCCCATTGATATTTTTTGTCAATATCATCACGGGTGTCTTTTTGAATACCAATGATCCCTCTGTCATCTACCGTTTCATAGACAACAGCAACAAAAACAGTATCCCCATCGACTATCCAGGAGCTATAGGCATCTTCTGAACTCCAAATAGCCAGTGGATTACCTGAATTATCCGTTGTAGATCCGGATTCAACCCATGTGTAGTTTGAGGAATAATCCGCACCCGGGACACCAGCCACAAACGAAGTGTTGGCCAAATAGGAATAGTTTCCCCAGGCACCGGCGGGTAATCCGTTATATCCGGTACCAGCGTTGTAGTCACCCCATTGGATAAAGTTGCCGTAATTAAAAATAGCGCTTTTAACTTTACCTTTGATCAGATACCCTTTGGCACGATCGTTCAAAGGATTCGTTGGAAATGGGTAATCACCCATTTTGGGGAAACGGAATTCAGTGGAAAAGACTTGGCCGGTCGCTGCGGACCGAAGCGGTTCGGAAGCGGTAAGCTGCCCCAGTGAAAGTAGAAAAATTGTAATGGATAGGATTGGTTTTCTCATACTCATTCTAACCTATCTGAAATCAATTCTGGTAAAGAAATTGATTTGTCGTGGACTCGAATAATACCAGGGTTGATCATAATAAGAATTAGATTTACTATGGTCCGCATCAGGGTACCCGACTTGATCAAGGTAGTATTGTCCCGGATTGTCCGGTTTTCCTGATAGTGGCCAAATATCTATGGCGTTGGCAATATTAAACAGATTGAACACATTCATCCCAATGGTCATCTTATAATCACCTACCATCACATATTTTGATAGAGACAAATTAATATTTTGATAACCTGGTGCACGCTTAGAGTTCAGGTTTTTTGTATCCGATTCCGGTTTATCTCCGTTGAATATCATCGGAGTATAGGGGTAACCGGATTGATAAAATCCTGTTAATCCAGCACGAATGCTAAATGGTAACTGCGTATACACCGAAAGCGTAAGATCGTGGGTTCTGTCGTATGGCATTAAATATTCATGACTGGGAGCATTGACCGCTTCACTACCCAACGCAGCCGCATCATAAGCGCTATTCGCCTTGGCAACTGAATAAGTATATTGCAGCATTGCATTGAAAAATCTTCCCCGATTCTCCAAAGTAAAGTCTATTCCTTTCGCGCTACCGTAGTCTCCATTTGAAAACACCTGGTAATTATAAACACCGCTTCGACTGTTAATATAAGTGACAAGCTGATCCATATTCTTTACCCAGCCGGCTACTGTGTATGCCCAATGTCGTCCAACCTGAACATTGAATCCGAATTCATAAGATTGTGTCCGGGACGCATTCATTGTCGCATTCCCCACCACACTGGTTCCTTCTTCAAACAAAGTCTGAGGATCTTGTAACCGGTTTGTATTCAGGTATACATCCTGATAAATTGGTGTTTGATAATAAACACCGTAATTAAATGTGAATGTGGACCTGTCTGTAATCACGTGGCTGAAACCAATTCTCGGTGAAATTTTATAAAACCAGGACGCCGGTTTCAGAATAACTTTTTGCTGTGCGAATCCGGGCGCAGGAGCTGCCGGTTCATCATAATTCCAAATCCCGTCATTTTCTCCTGTATCTCCGGTATTGGGTTTACCATCCTGCCCAATATCACCAAACCACCAAGGCTGAGAAGGTGAATAGTGCCCTGAGGTATCACTCCAAATCTGGGTATTATAGTTCACCATATCTATTCGAACACCTGCATTGATGACCATCCATGGAACTTCAAAAGTATTTTGGATATAAGCAGCTAATTCCTCAGGTTCACGATAATCATCCCAACTGCCGTTTCCATTAGCATCACTAAAACTTTCACCTCTATCCCATTTACCATTTCCTTCACCAGGGTCGGGTCCGGGATATCCTTCATCAGTTGGCAATAACCCATCCGGACCGGTATCATTCCAATATTCGGCAAAAGTTTGAATGATTGCCCCTTGTCCTAACCATGGATTTTGAACTTCGTAGAAATTCAGTTTATGGGTTTTATAGTCCACACCAGTTCGGACTTTCCATTTCTCAGTCATTTGAGATGTGAAATCCGCGCGAATTTCAGTAGTGATTGCCCTGGAAGTTCCATAGAAACGGTCATTGCCTCCGAATGTACGTCCTTCATCCCAAGAGCTACTCCCGTCCATAAAAGGCATATAATAATAGGGGTCAATGGGAAATCCGGTAGAACGCGGAGCACGGTTTCCTATAAAATGATTCCACCACGGATCCATACTGTATTGCATATCCACAATGCGATAATCTTCATAGTTTTTATAATCTTCGTACATTTCCGGGAGAAGCCAGTAACCGCCATCGCGGTAAACGGCTTTTTCGGTTTGGTTTGGTCCATCCCATACACCATTTCCATTTCGATCTTGAGTCGAAAGATCAAAATGGTCCACTCCCTGATCGTAAACGCCATTTCCGTTTACATCCGTAAAATCTTCTGCTACGTCCCAATTATACAAGCCTGGCGTGGCTCCTTTGTACCAACCACTCTGATCATCTTTATTGGTATAGTAAAGTGTGTCCGCATTCTCTGAGATGGAATAAGGAACAATCAAAGGGTTGTTGGGATCAGAATTGCTACGGCCCGGCCCCGCTGCATGGCGATACTCAAACCAGTTGGGATAACCGTCACCATCATCGTCGCGCCACCTTATACCTTGAAAAGAATCCTGAATAAACCGACTAACACGAAGCGAATAAAATAAATTACTTGTGAGTGATTGATTCAACTCAAAAGTGTATCGGTAAGTATCCCTGAACAATTCATTTTGTCCTTTATCCCAATACAAATACTCCGGGTTAAATCCTTTTCGATGGGCATTCACCTGCCAATAGGATACATTCATTCGCAACCGGCTGGTTGGACTATATCCCAATTTTGTAAATACATCGCGCGTGTGGTCAAATCCAAATCCTCTAAAACCAGCTTGTGTATCCCAGGGTTCAACCATCTTCTTACGATTTAAAATATTGTTCGGATCGTTAGGATCGTTTACATAAACAAGATCGTCAAATTTGTAGACCCTGTAATTCTGATGATCGGTGAATTGACCGGAAACCCAATATCGCAATTTTGGGATACCAAATACAGGACCGCCTAAACCAATATTATAATCATTGTAACCACGAAGCTTATCATACAAGGATCCCATTGCGGCGCCGGCTGTGCTGGTCTCGAATTTTAATTTATATTGGAATTCATCGCCTCCCAAATTGGTATGCATATTTGATACAGCAGACATAGCGTCACCGTATTCCGAATTAAAACCACCGGGTTGCCAGTCAAATTCTTTAACAGCAAATAGGTTAAGCCGGGTTCCGTTCCCGATCCCGCCAAATATGGGATTCCGGATATAAAGTCCATCGATCATGTATGCAATTTCTCCGGAACGCCCGCCGCGAACATGGACTTCTTCAAGACCCCGCTCTTCATAGTCCGGAACGGCTTGATTCCTGCTCTCCACTTTTACAACTCCGGATTGAAGCGAATACAATTCAGTCACATCCCGAATCGGTAAAGCTTCGACGGCTTCTTTGTCTACGGTCACTTTTTTCGCTGTCGAGCCTTTTTCCACTAGTTCACGTTGCCCAACAACGACCACTTCATCATTCTCGATTGCTGCAACAGGAAGGTCAAAATTCAGCCATATGGTTCTATCCATAATAACTTCAACATCCTTCCGAATTTGTGTCTGATACCCAATCATCATTACGGTAACATCGTAGGTTCCGACCGGAATATTTAAAATAATATAATTCCCGTCTACATCAGCAACCGCTCCCATGCCCAATTCTTTTATAAAGACCTGAGCGCCGGGTAAAGTATTCCCATCCGTGTCTTTAATTTGCCCGCGGATAGTTCCGTCCGTACCTGCAAATAACGTCGACACCAAAATCAATGTAAAGAGAATGGTTGCAAACCATTCGTGGGTTATCCGCCGATTCATCATTCGTCCTTACTCTCACTGATTCTTTGAAGACCTGAAGTGCGCGTGACTTTGTAGGAATCGTTGCCCATATCGGACTCATTTTGAAAATCAGAAATCTTCACCAAATGAGCCGGAGCTGCCAAACGTCCAAGCTGTATTCTTCCTGCATTTGAAGTTGATGAATAATCTTTTAACACCCACTTACTGTATCCAAACCATTGCGGATCCATTCCGGCAGCTTCTCCCCAGCGGACATATACTTCGTCTTTGACGATTCCATATCCTTTGACCAACCAGGTCAGATCACGTTCACCGTATTCCACTCCGTTACCCGCCATGGTCATTGTCATTTCCCTTGTAATCAGGAAACAGTCCGTAAAAGTCGTATCTGCAGACGGGCATTCAGAATAGTCGGAGACGGACATTGATGTATCTGCGTAGCACGTCTTCTCACCCTGGTTATTTATGTAGCCAATAACTGTTTTTGCCGGTACGGTTACTTCATCTGCATCCACAGCAAAAGAATTGTGAATGGTGTAGGTAGCTACGGAAGTGACTACCGCCGTGTCTGTCTCCACTCTTTCACCATCACGAAGCATTCCATTGGAAGTGTAATACAGGATTTCCTCTACCGGATGTTTTTCAAACCAAAATCCTGATTCAAAAAAGTCAGACGACCAACTTCCTGACGACCAACTTGTCGCGTCAAATCCCTGATACCCCGGTGGTTTAAAATAGCTCGGGTGTACCAGTTGATAAATATTATCAGCCTGTTTGAATAACAGGTAATCATAATCGCGGTAAGGCGTACTTGTGGAAGCATCCACGCCGTACCATTCTGTTTTTGTGATAAACAAATCGCTTAAATCGGGAATGTTGCTCAGATGATCAATCACCCTATTCGTATATAGCGTTACTAACGAATCCAAATCATCGACCGGTTTGGTTACCACTTCAGAAGTTTGGATCAGCTTAATGATATCATGATAAACGTGGCCCCATCTATCGACAAGGGAATCACCCGGGAGAATGGTTGTCAAAACACGATATGAATTCAAATCGGGATAATTGTCATATGAAACTAATAATTTGTTTGGCTTCTCGTCGAAGATAAACAATTCATTGGATCCGGGAGTCCCATCTCCATTTAAATCGGTAAAAGCTTCAGCCGGATCAATCTTACCGTTTCCGAGATCCGTGAATGGTTCGCCTAAATCGTAGATACCATTTCCGGATGTATCATCAAACGCCTCGGTCCCTTCATGAAATCCGTCACAATTACAATCTCTATAAGGTTCACTGAGGTCATAACTTCCATTTTCATTTATATCATAGTATGGTTCTTCCGGATCCCATATTCCGTTGCCCTGATCTTCTGTTTCTGCGGTATCCCATTGCCCGTTTTGATTGCAATCAGTATCAATTCGATAAACAAGTGAATCGCTGCTCAATATTTTTTTCACAAAGTGAAATGTCTTGGAATAAATTTTTTGGCGTGGTGAATCCGGATAATACGTTGTGTCCACCCATTCACTTTTATCAACGAAAGTGGCGCCGGATAAATTAATGGTATCCTGAACAGCCGCATATACCAGCCAATTCAGGGTATCCTTGTACAGGAAACTTGTATCTGAATAAACCCACCCTGATTTATTGATCTTATACCGTTGCAAATCAGGGGTAGCGTCGGTTTGCCAGACAAGTGAATTGATATCTTTAAATTGCGTAGAAACGATAGTCAGAGAATCTTCTGTAACATAATTATCCTGGGTCAGAGAATCTATTTTGACCCGTTCCGTAAGATTTGAGCCAACACTATCCGGTGTAATTTCTAATAAATATTCAGGGAAGGTTCTGAAATTTAACTGGTAAGGATCCTGGTGAAATAAGTCCCTGTATTGTTGGTAAGTAAAATCAAATCGGGTGTTACCAAATCGATAAAAATCCGCACTTATATCTGATCCAAAATCATAAAAATAGTCCTGGACCTGCCCTTCAGCGCCATTTCCAACGGAACCTTCATTCAGTGTGTTCGTATTCCCGTCCTTATTTGCCGGATCCGAATTATTGGGTTTTTCACAAGCAATTGGAATGAGTAATGCGATGGAAATAATCCATCGCAGAGATAAAGATATTTGGTGCATGCGGTTTAATTTATGTTTATTCAAAACCAAAAAATAGTCAGTCGGTTTGAGATATTAGGGCCACGAGTTTAATTCAAAGTATTGGAAAAATCCCACCCCTTTTCTAAATAATATGCCTAAGGCATATTGATTATTGTTGGTATACTATTCTGTTTTTATTCATGGGATGAATTAAAATATTGGTTCATCAACCTGTTCAT